>CAKZLT010000712.1 GCA_937127195.1 uncultured Saprospiraceae bacterium | reverse complement strand
ATAAGCGGCTGCCAAACGCCATTTCGCACCAACAGAAAGGTTTTTCATTTCTCTCAATCGATTCATTGCTCCTAATTCTGCTTCATCTGCCAATGCCAGAGTATATAAACGATAAGCTTGTATCAAATGGTCATTTCTATAATAATAATCATTGGAATTATTCGGCGACCAAGCACGAGCCGTTTTCCGCTGAAATTTAACCCAATTTTTAACCATAGAAGAAGAAACACTATAACCTAAACTTTTGGCTTCTAGCATAAAATGACCAGCATAGTTACTGCCCCAATGACTTTCATCGTTCTCGCCTGGCCAATAAGCAAACCCGCCAGAAGACACCTGAAAATTGCGTAATCTATCCAAAGTTGCACCAATATTTGTCTGAATGCGCGCATTCATCGACTCATCCGTTTTCAATAATTTACTTACATACAACTGCGGAAATCCAGAAGAAGTCGTCTGTTCGATACATCCGTGCGGATACCTTATTAGATACTCCAAACGCTGACCAAGATTAATCGGCGGAATATTCGACACTTCAAGCATTCCTTTATTTGTTCCTTTCATGCCTGTTGGCGAAAAGTTAAACGGTTTAGATTGATTTGCATCCACAATCGCCTCCATAACATCCGTAACATAAGGATTTGGATTACGAACATCCAATTCAATTTCTTGATAAGATTTCTCTTTGCCACTCGTAGCCGTTATTTTGACAGTTGCGACACCGACATTTTCGGCTACATCCAATTCAAATTCAGCGATTTTATCGCCAATAGAATTAAATTTCAAAGTCTGAGTTTTACTTCCTTTTATTTTTAAAAGACTATTTGTTTCTATTTTTACTTTAACATTTTTTACAAATTTTTCCATTGCAAAAACCGTTACAGGTAGCTTTACGGTCTCCGTCGGGCCTAATACACGCGGCAAAGTTCCGAGTACCATCAACGGCTTTTTCACTTTTACACTTTTTTCAAAATGACCATAAGCACCATTATCAGCCGCTACAACCATGACGCGAACAGCACCAACGTAATTTGGCATTTTGATTTTGTGTGTTTTGCTTGCGCCTTTTTTAAGATAAAAAGGGCCTAAATGCATAACAACTGGCTTGAAGCGATTCGCTTTTTGACCACCGCGCGGTTTGTTGCCCATATCACCACCAATACTCAAAATGCGCTCTAACTTGCCACCATACGCACCCATTACATCGTCATACAAATCCCACGTTTTGACTCCTAATGCTTCTCTTGCGTAGAAATGCGACCACGGGTCAGGCGTTTTGAAACGTGTCAAATCTAGCAATCCTTCATCCACAATCGCCAAAGTATATGCCATTGCACGATTCTTAGATTCATTGACTTTTACTGTAAAAAATTCATCTGGACGAACCGAATCTTTGACCTTTGCAACAGGAGAAAGACGCGTTTTCGGGTCTTCTACCTTAATCGGCGCAACGCCATACATTCTGATTGGCAAGTCATTTTGAACTTGTGCGTGCGGCTGAATCAACGAAACGTGCGCATAAATCGTCGGCGTCATTTCTTTAGTTAATGTAAAACGGAAAGTGTTTTCACCGTCTTTGGCATCCATCCAATAAGTTTCCACCACGCGCGAACCATTTTCTAAAGTAATCAAAGCGCGTCCTTTTTTGCCCATCGGAATTTTCAATTCTACCGTTTCACCTACGTTGTATTGCTTCTTGTTCGTCTGAATCGAAAGCATTGACGCTGCATCTTTCTGACCTTCATTATCATTCCAAGGATAACCAGCATAGAATATTTTACCCGTACAATGTCCCGAAGATACATCACAAGCTCTAATCATATATCGTCCCCAATCGGTCAATTTGACTGACCAAGTTGCTTCTCCTTTACTATTTGTTACGACCTCTTTCGTTTCTTTCGCACCAAAATGATTAGCACTACTAAAGCTAGAAATGTTATCATTATTTCTGTCCCACCACCAGCGCCAATTGATTTTATACAAACCAACATTGACCTTTTTATTCGCCAAAGGTTTGCCCTTGCTATCAACGACTACAAAACGAACCGTTTCAAATTTATTCATATCCAAACGGCTTTCTGTGTATTTTTTGGTCGGTAATTTTATACCCGCATAACTATTATATGGGTGATAATTTGTAGTAAAGTTATCGGTACTAAAATCACCCCTTTTTTCACATACGCGCGTCGTGAAACTCGCCTTGAGCATACCTGGAGCAGAATTATTAGTATTCAAAGCCGCTTCAAAAGTCGTTGCGCCTTCGTTATCTACGGTACTATTAAAAATCGTTTTTGGTGTAGAACTAAATTTACGAGCAGGGTCATCAAAATGGAAATCCTTGTGTGTTTTGAATTTAGTCGGAATAGAACGCAATTGTACTTTCACTTCACCTTTAAGGTTGCGAGCAGGCGCACCATGTAGCCAATTGACTTGCATTTTAGCCTTGATTAAATCATTATCCGCGTAGATTTCTTTTGTGCCTAAGTCTAATGCTATTTTCAAACGATTTGGCTTAACCGTTTCTATTCGAATGTTTTTTTGAAAAGTTGCGCCACCGACTTTCACCTTAGCCACCCAGTTACCCGTTCCATCTTCGGGTGAAGTCACGGTTGTAAAATCATAAATGCGATTTACATTTTTAGAAATCGTCTTTTGACTGTATAACTGACCACGCGCATCGTATAATTCCATCGTTACAGGATGTCCCGTTGGCAATGAGTTTTCTTTATCTTCCAAAATAAAATTCAAAAATAACGTATCTCCCGGTCTCCAAACACCTCTTTCTCCATAAATAAACCCTTTCAAGCCTTTCTGTGAAGTTGCTCCCGAAACATCAAAACGACTCAATGAAAGTGATGCACCATCTTGGATTTTTAAGTATCCGCGCATCTCGTTTTGTTCTGCTACTACCACAAACGGGCGTTTGGTTAATTTCGTTTGAGCGATTCCGTCGCCATCCGTTTTCATTTCCTTGATAACCTGCTGTTGATAATCATAAAATTTGACTGTAATATCACTCATTGGTTCAGCCGAAATCAAACTAGAAACCGCCACGAAATAAGAGTTATCATTTCCTTTCTTAGCAATTAAGCCCAAATCGGAAGCAATTACATTACTTTTTGCAAACTTCTTTTGGCGATAATAAGACTTGTAATAAGCATCACTACATGGATTATCTCGCTCAGAATAAGAAAAATAACCATAGCTTCTATCCCAAAAACTCAATATTTCACCATCATCGTCGATGTTATCTTCCATTCTGGTCAACTGTGCGTTGCCGTTATTTTCATTATCTCCAGCACAGAAATATGTTGAGTGTTGCTTCTGAAAACCTATTCGAACTTGATAAATCGCATTCGGTTCTCTATTAATATAATCCTTCAAATTAAGCGCGTATTGCGTCCATTTGTTGGCATCAAATTTAGAATTTAAACTATTTAGAGCAACCGTTTTTTGATATACAACTCGACCAACACGTTTCAAATCATAACCACCTGAAAGGTCGTTTGTTTGTAAAAATTGTAAAACGTTTCCTTCGTATATTTTAAAAATTTCAACATCAACTGCATTCAAACTCACTGCTTCAAATGGCAAAATCAATCCATTTGAATTAGGCATAATTGCACCTTTACGCAACATTTTGACTTGTGGCTTCGCAGATGCAAATGTCAACGACCATTGACTCGGATTTGGCATTGATTTATTGGCAATATTCTTAATCCCTCTCGATACCTCAACCGTTCGGTCGCCCATAACGAATTTGTTCGGATAGGCTTTGACAATATTTCCATCAATGGTAAAAGTGAATTTGGCTGACAGTTTCTGAAACTTAATCAGACCATTCAAGTTTTGAGTCTTTTTGATAGGATCAGAAAAGAAAATCGAATAGTGCTGTCCGCTCCCTTCTTCTTGATTAACTTGAACATCCATCACTTTAAAATCGCCTAAAGCTGGCACTTCAATTTTTTCATCTCCTTTTTCTGAAATGCCTAACGGTTTACCTGACCATTCGACCTTTACCTCAGAAGCGTTATTACCTCTTTTGACGTTTTGAACCGTAAAATAGTGATTTTGCTGGTCGCCATCATGCTGCCAATTAACTTTCAAATTAGAGTTACCAGATTGTTTGACTATCAATACTTTTTCAACTTCATCTGCTTTTGCGACATCTGCCGTATAAACCGTTCCGAAAACTTCTTGCTTTTTCAAATCGGTCAAATCAGCCGAGCGAAGCCCTTCTACCAACACTTCCGCGTGCTGTTCTAATGTCGCAAAACCAAACTTAAAGGTCTTTAGTTGTCCAGGTACATTAGAAAAAATATTCGATAAGCGAACGCTTCCCGTATATTTGGTATTGGAAGGCAATTGATTATTCGCTTGCACCAAAATCGTTTGTTCATCTTCCCAAATCATTGTTCCTTTGATTTTTGGGGAGAAAGAAATCAAATTATCTTTGACTGGCTTTCCAACATCATCCGCACTAACTAACGCTTGTGTGAAGCGCACTCGAATCGGCGCAGCCTTAGAAACCATCCCTGAAGTATAGGCGTAAACGTAAGATTGAAAACCTTGGTCATCAAAGTTATCAACACCGTAATTCTGCTTCTTACAGCCAATGACTACCATCATTGAAATGAATAAAAGGAGTAAATAATTAGTTGATTTTGAAAATTGACTCATAAGAATTGCTTTTTGAAAAATGTCTTTATTAAAATAAAAAACAAGTCATAAGACTTAATGCCGATCGTTTAAGAGCACTTGAACGATCTTGCAGATGAGTGATAATCCCTACCTGTATTCTGGTGGGGATT
>CAKZLT010000711.1 GCA_937127195.1 uncultured Saprospiraceae bacterium | reverse complement strand
GGTGTTTGGAGAGGAAATTGAATTGTGGATGCGAATAATGGTATTTTGAGTACAGTACTAGCAGGTGGATTAGGATATAATGGAGGAGATACGACTTATTATGTCGTTTATACTTACACAGACGGAAATAGTTGTGCGAATTCAGACTCTTTACGAATAGATGTGATTTATGGAGATACAGTATTAGCTGGTTCTAGCGAATCGGTTTGTATTGATGCAGGTCTAGTTACTTTAGGTGGCTTTTCACCAGCAGGTGGAAGTTGGACAGGAAGTGGTATTACAGACCCAGCAGGTATATTTGACCCAACATCAGCAGGTTTAGGTTCTCATACTTTGACTTATACTTTTGGAACAGGAACTTGTCAAAAAACAGCTACCAAAACCATTTTTGTAGGTGCGCCACCGACCATTAGCGCAGGTGTTGACCAGACGGTTTGTATTGATAACGGAGCATTTTTGATTAGTGGATATAGTCCTTTAGGAGGCTTTTGGACAGGTTCGGGAGTTGATTCAAGTGGTATATTTACACCATCATCCGTAGGAATTGGTACTTATACATTGACTTATACTTTCGTAAATAGCGTAACAGGTTGTGAAGCAAGTGATACAAAAACAGTTACAATTGCTCCACTTCCGACAGTAACAACCGCTGATACGGCTATTTACTGTGATATTCCTAATAACATTACCTTGACAGGTTATACGCCATCAGGTGGAAGTTGGACAGGAAATGGTATTGTAGATGCAAATGCAGGTATATTCAATACAACACAAGCAGGTGGATTAGCTTATAATGGCGGAGACACAACTTATACATTGACTTATACTTATACAGATATAAATGGTTGTTCTAATAATGAAGACTTATCAATTATAGTAACTTATGGAGATACGGTTTTGGCAGGTTCAAACGAAGCCATTTGTATTGATGCAGGTTTATTGAATTTAGGAGGATTTACTCCAGCAGGAGGTATATGGTCAGGTAATGGAATTATTGATGGAATTGCAGGCGTTTTCAACCCACAAGCAGCAGGAGTTGGAACACACGTTTTAACTTATACTTATGGCAGTGGTACTTGTGAAAAACAAGCTACTAAAACCATTTTTGTAGGTGATAATCCAATAGTAGAAGCAGGACCAGACCTCGAATATTGTATTGACGAGAGTCAATTCCAATTGACGAATTATAGTCCGCTAGGAGGAAGTTGGTCAGGAGTTGGTATTTCGGATGCTACAAATGGTTTCTTTAATCCAGTATTATCGGGCGCGGGAACACACGTTTTAACTTATACATATACCAATTCAATTACAGGCTGTACGGCTTCGGATACTAGAACGATTATTATTAATGCGCTTCCAGTAGTGACAGCACCTGATACATTAGAATATTGTAATACTAATGTGAATATTTCATTGAGTGGATTTTCTCCATTAGGTGGAACGTGGATAGGAACGGGCGTAGTTGATGGTACAAATGGTATTTTCAATACACAAATCGCAGGTGGAGAAGGTACTTATTCTGTTGAATATAGATATACGGATGTAAATGGTTGTTCTAATAATGATACAACTATTATTGAAGTCATTTTTGGAGATACGGTAGAAGCAGGACCAAACTTAGCGGTTTGTATTGCTGATGCACCATTTGTATTACAAGGCTTCCAACCAGTTGGTGGAACATGGACAGGTACAGGAATTACAGATCCAAGTGGAGTCTTTGACCCACAGGCAGCAGGCGCGGGTTTACATGTAATTACATTCTCATTCGGAACAGGAACTTGTTTAAAAACGGATACTCGTGAGATATTCGTTGGTGAAGTACCAACAGTTTCTGCAGGACCAGATGATGCAGTTTGTGGAGAAGATGCAGCATTCCAATTAGCAGGATTTTCGCCTCCAGGCGGTTTCTTTACAGGAGTTGGTGTAGATAGTTCGGGTTTATTTGACCCCGTTTTGGCTACTCCAGGAACTTGGACATTGACTTATACTTATGTTAATCCAATTACAGGCTGTTCTAATACAGACACTAAAACGGTATTTGTAGAAACACCTCCAGCAGTTGATGCAGGCGGAACGGTTACTTATTGTAATTCTACGAATAATATCACCTTAGCTAACTACACTCCAACAGGAGGTGTATGGGCTGGAGACGGTATCGTTGACGGATTGAATGGAATTTTCAATACATCCGTAGCAGGAGGATTAGGTTATAATGGTTTAGATACAACTTATAAAGTGATTTACTCTTACACCAGTTCAAATGGATGTTTTGGTAGAGATACTTTAGATATAGTAGTTGAATTTGGTGATACAGTTTACGCTGGTGTAGATGATACCGTTTGTATAGATGCAGGACAATTCAACTTAGTTGGTGCATCACCAGCAGGTGGAACTTGGTCTGGAACAGGTATTATTGAAGCTGTTTTAGGAACGTTTGATCCAGCGGTAGCGGGCGCAGGTTTACATACCCTAGCTTATACTTATGGAGTTGGAACTTGTGAAAAAACAGATTTCAAAACAGTATTTGTGGGTGCGTTACCATTAGTTGATGCAGGCAATAACGAGTTAGTCTGTGTGGATGAACCAATATTTACACTATCGAACTTCTCGCCACAAGGCGGAACTTGGGTCGGTGTAGGTGTGGACTCAGCAGGTAACTTTGACGCGACCTTAGCAGGAGTAGGAACTTGGACATTGACTTATACTTTTGTGAATTCAATTACAGGCTGTGATAATTTTGATACTAAAGAGATAACGATTGCTCCGCTTCCACAAGTGAATGTTGGAGATACAGCACAATATTGTGATACACCAAATGATATTACACTTTCTGGTTATAGCCCAACGGGTGGAACATGGTCAGGAACAGGTATCGTTAGTGCGAATGCTGGTATATTTAGTACTGTATTAGCTGGCGGAATTGGTGTTTATGATTTGGAATATACTTTTACTGATAATAACGGTTGTACAAATAAAGATACCTTAATAGTAGATGTTATCTTTGGAGACACAGTTTATGCTGGTACGCACGTAAATATGTGTATCGACGACGGCATCATCACTTTAGAAGGGTATACACCTCCGACAGGTGGTACTTGGTCAGGACCTGGTATCGTTGATCCGAGTGCAGGAACATTTGACCCAATATTAGCAGGTGGTGGATTACACGTTTTAACTTATACTTTCGGTGATGGAACTTGTCAAAAAACTTCTTCAAGAACGGTATTCGTAGGAACGCCGCCAGTAGTTGACGCAGGTGCAGATATGACAGTTTGTGAAGACCAAACGGCATTCTTATTACCTAGCTTTAGTCCTACATCGGGTATTTGGACAGGTACAGGAATTACGGATGCAGGTGGAATATTTGACCCACAGGTAACTGGTGTTGGTACATTTACATTGACTTATACCTTTACAAATGCTTTAACAGGTTGTGAGAACTTTGATACAAGAATTATCGAAGTTGTTCCATTACCAGTAGTGAATATAGATGACAGTTTAGAGTTTTGTTTAAATAATAACAATATTCCATTAACACTTTATGTCAATACAACACCAACAACAGGTTTGACTTGGAGTGGAACAGGTATAGTTGACCCATCGAATGGCGTTTTCAATGCTAATATTGCTGGCGGAATTGGAGCTTATGACATTACAGTACTTTATACTGATGGCAATAGTTGTACGAATAGAGATACTTTAGTAGTAGATGTGATTTATGGAGATACCGTAGTAGCAGGACCAGACGATACACTTTGTATTAATGATAATGCAATACTATTGACTGGATTTAGTCCGGCAGGTGGAACTTGGAATGGAGCAGGAATTGACCAAGCAAGTGGTACATTTGACCCTGCGATTGCAGGAGTTGGTATTCATGTCATTACTTATACTTATGGTACAGGTACTTGTGAAAAAACAGATAGTCGAACATTTACAGTTGGTGCATTACCTTCTATCAATATTGGTCCAGACCAAACGCTTTGTATAGATGCTATGGCATTTACATTATCAGCGTACAGCCCGCAAGGAGGAACTTGGACAGGTGTTGGTATTACAGATGGAAATGTTGGAATATTTGACCCACAAGTAGCAAATATTGGTACACACATTTTGACTTATACTTTTGCAAATAGTATTACAGGTTGTGAAAATACAGCACAACGTACGATTACAGTTGCGCCACTTCCAGTAGTTGATGCAGGAGATACTTTATTGATTTGTGATAATCCAAATGATTACACATTAACTAATTACTTCCCAACGGGTGGTACTTGGTCAGGTCAAGGAGTTGTTAATGCATCAGCAGGTGTGATTAATACTGTGATTGCTGGTGGAATTGGTCAGAATAATACAGATACGACTTACTTCTTTACATATAGCTACACAGATGGAAATGCTTGTACTAATCAAGATACATTGGTAGTTGATGTAGAATTTGGAGATAGTATTGAAGCTGGACCAAATGAAGCATTATGTATTGATATAGGACTACATCAATTGACAGGTTTCTTACCAACTACTAATGGTGTTTGGTCAGGAAATGGAATTGTAGATGCAATCAATGGAATATTTGACCCACAAGCAGCAGGTGCTGGACCACATACTTTGACGATTACAACAGGAGTTGGTACTTGTGCTAAGTCAGATACGAAAATTATCTTTGTTGGTACGCCGCCAGTTGTTAACCCAGGTAATGACGAAACATTGTGTGAAGACGAAACAGCCTTTGCATTAACAGGTTTCTCTCCTCCAGGTGGTCTTTGGGCAGGAGTTGGTATTACGGATAGTGTAAATGCTATATTCGATCCACAGGTTGCAGGAGTAGGAACTCATGTGTTAAATTATACTTTCGTTAATAGTGTTACAAATTGTGAAACCGTAGCTACCAAAACAGTTACAATTAATCCATTACCATTTGTAGATGCAGGCGATACAGTTACTTACTGTGATAATCCAAATGATATTGTATTAGGTAATTACACACCATCAGCAGGTGGTTTTTGGTCAGGGCCTGGAATTGTAAACCCAAGTCAAGGCATCTTTAATACAGTAACAGCAGGAGGAATTGATGTTTACAAATTAGCTTACGATTATACAGACCCATTCACGGGTTGTAGAAATAGTGATACATTAGTAGTAGATGTTATTTTTGGTGATACCGTAGTGGCTGGACCAAATGATACAGTTTGTGTGGAAGACTTGCCATTTACATTAGGTGGTTCTCCAGCGAATGGTGTTTGGACAGGAGCAGGTATTACAAACGGCAACTTAGGAATATTCAATCCAGCAGTAGCGGGAGGAGGAACACACATTTTAACTTATACTTATGGTATAGGAACTTGTGAAAAGACAGACCAAAAGATTGTCTTTGTAGGTTTACTTGACCCATTAGATGGGGGTAATGATCAGGTGGTTTGTGTGGATGCACTACCATTTGCATTGGTTGCTTCTGAAACTGACGTAATTTGGTCAGGAAACGGAATTGTTGATCAATTAGGAGGAATATTTGACCCATCGACGGCACAAGTTGGTATTCATAATATTATTGTGAATTTTGAAAATACAACAACAGGTTGTATCAGTAGAGATACTATTGTAATAGAAGTGAAACCTTTACCAGTAGTGACTACAGCAGGAGCAGTTGCATATTGTGACTTCCCAAGTAATGTTCAATTACCAACACCTAATTTAACGCCAGGTATCTGGTCGGGTGCAGGAATAGTTGATATTAATAATGGCTTGTTCAATTCTCAAGTTGCAGGCGGTTTAGGTTACAACGGAGCAGATACGACTTATACTTTATTTTACACACATACAGATGTATTTGGTTGTTCTAATTCAGCACCTTTAGATGTTAATATTACTTATGGTGATAGCGTATTAGCAGGGCCAGATAGAATTATTTGTATTGATGATGCGCCACTTACATTGAATGGATTTAGTCCATTAGGTGGAACTTGGGCTGGAACAGGAATAACTGACCCAGCAGGTGTATTTGACCCATCAACAGTAACGGCAGGAAGTTACTATCCGATTTATACGCAAGGCGCGGGTACTTGTGTGAAGTCTGATACGATTGAAATTATAGTAATAGATGTAACAGGTACAACAGCAGGAGCAGATGAAGAATTCTGTTACGAAGATGGATTAGTTACATTGACTGGTCAATCTCCTCTAGGAGGTGTTTGGTCAGGACCTGGTGTACAGGATGGCAACTTAGGAACATTCTTAACGCAGTCAGTTTCAACAGGAATTACTTCTGATACAGTACAAGTTTGTTATACTTATACAGATGCTTTGTCGGGTTGTGATTATACAGATTGTAAAAATGTAGTGATTAATCCGTTACCAGTTGTTGGCTTTACGGTAATTGATACTTCTTGTGTAAACAGTATGGTGAACTTCACGAATACATCAATAGATGCGATTTCGTTCAAATGGTTCTTTGGAGATGGAGATAGTTCTTTATTCTTATCACCAACCCACAGTTATGACACTTCGGGTATTTATACGATTACATTAATAGCATATTCTGATAAAGGATGTCCTGATACAACAACACAGGAAATCTTAATATACGAGATACCACAAGCTAATTTTGCGTTAAGCACTGACGACGGTTGTGGACCATTAGTTGTGAACTTTACGAACACGACTACAGCGCAAGACCAGAACTTGACATATAGTTGGGACTTTGGAAATGGCATTACAAGTGGACAACAAAATCCACCAGCTCAATCTTACAACGCAGGAGTTGAAGATACGACTTATGTTATTTCATTGACGGTATCGAATCTTTGTGGAGTCACGACTTATACAGATAGTATTATTGTGAGACCAGTGCCAGCCGTATTCTTTGTTGCGGATGATAATTATGGTTGTGGACCATTAACAGTGAATTTCTCGAATGCAACGACAGGAGGACCAAACTCTTACTTATGGGACTTTGGTAATGGTCAGACTTCTACGGATACTATTCCTCCAGCAGTAGTGTTTACAATTAATGATACGATTCCTGTAACTTATACCGTAACATTAACAGCTACGAATGCCTGTGGAACGGATGTGATGAGTATTCCGATTACAGTAATACCAGGTTCTGTAAATGCAGGAATTGGTACAGATGTAACGGAAGGTTGTCAGCCTTTAGAGGTGAACTTTACAAGTGCAGTCCAAATGGGAGATAACGTTCAATGGATATTTGGAGATGGAAATGGCTCTGTCTTAGAAAATCCGAGTCATGTATTTGATACAGTTGGAACGTTTACAGTTTACCAAATTGTAACTAACCAGTGTGGTGCTGATACGGCAACGGTATTGATTGATGTATATCCTCAACCGACGATGACGTTCAATCATTTACCATATACTTGTGTTGGTGATGCAATGCAGTTCAATAATACATCAACACCAATTGCAGGTACACTTTGGGAATTCGGTGACGGAACAAGTTCAACATTAACCAATCCAACGCACGTTTATAACGCGCCTGGTTTGTACACGGTTTATATTACGAACTACTCAGTGACTCATTTATGTCCAAGAGTTGACTCGACGGTAGTAGAAGTGAAATCAAATCCAAATGCGAGTTTCACACCAGATGTATTGAATGGTTGTGCGCCATTGACGATTGACTTAACGAATGGTTCTTCGGGACAATTCCAGTCATGGTTCTTTAGTGATAGTAATAGTACAATTATTGCTAATCCAACACATACCTTTACAGATGCAGGACAGTATTTCATTACATTGACGACAACGGATGGCTTCGGTTGTTCTACGGATACTACAGTGACAGGTTTTGTTGCTTATCCTAAGCCAGTTGCAGACTTTGAGCCTGCGGCAGATGTACAGTGTGGATTAGATGCGACGGTCGAAATGGTGAATACTTCAACAGATGCAGATGCTTACTTCTGGGACTTCGGAAACGGAACATTCTCTAACGTGACTACACCAACGATTAGTTATAATAATCAAGGTGACCACACGATTGAGTTACAAGCATCAAACACATTTGGTTGTACAGATACTATTCAGAAAGTATTCACAACTTATCCATCACCGATTGCAGACTTTGATTTGAGTCCGCAAGCAGGTTGTGAACCATTGCCAGTACAGTTTACTCAATTGGCATTGAATACAGATGGTTACTTTTGGAGATTTGGAGACGGAACGACTTCTACAGAAGCTAATCCAATCCACGTTTATGACCAAGGTATTTACAATGTTACCTTCGTAGCATCATTAGATGATAAGTGTTTTGACAGTATAGTTATTGTAGATGCGGTATTTGCAGAAGGTTCGCCAGTGGCAGACTTTGAAGTAATAGAATTGAGTCCAGACGACCCGACAGGCGTTCTATTGTTCAATAACTTGACGACAGGAGCAACGCGCTACGAATGGGAATTCGGTGACGGAACATTTTCTAACGAAGAAAGTCCAACGAAAGAATACTTAGAAAACGGTCAGCGTATCGTTCGCATGATAGCATTTAATGATGAAGGTTGTTCTGATACTTTGATAAAAGTTATTCAACCAACGTTGTTCAAAGGATTGTTTGTACCAAATGCCTTCTCACCAGATGCAGGAATTGGAGATGTAAGAGTGTTCAGACCAGTAGGTGTAGGTATTCAAGAGTATCGTGTTCAGGTCTTTGCTCAATGGGGTGAGTTACTTTGGGAAAGTGAAGCACTTGACGAAGCAGGACGACCAACAGAAGGTTGGGACGGTATGTATAATAATACCGCAATGCCACAAGGCGCGTATGTTTGGAAAGTCTATGCAGTATTCAAAGATGGCTCGCAATGGGAAGGTCAAGAGAATACGCTCGGACAAACCAAACGACTTGGCTCGGTGACGTTACTTAGATAATAGACAATTGATAATGGACAGTTGACAATAATGTTAATCGTTCATTATCAATTCCAATACCCAAATTAAAC
>CAKZLT010000710.1 GCA_937127195.1 uncultured Saprospiraceae bacterium | reverse complement strand
GATTTATTCAGCAGCTTATTATCCGACCATAAAAATCAGTTGTCAAACGATAGATAGTTATTACCTTTTTAAAATAGAAGACAATGGTTTAGGTATTTCAGTAGAAAATCAAGAAATAATTTTTGAAATGTTTAAGCGTCTAGGTAATGATAAAAGTGAAACAGGTTCGGGAATTGGTTTGGCTATTTGTAAAAAAATAGTTGAATTGAAAAATGGACGAATTTGGGTAGAAAGTGAGGTTGGAAAAGGTTCTACATTTTATTTTACTTTGAAGAATTAGGATTGGTGATTGGTGATTAGTCTTTTAATAGTCACCAAAAATAGATAATCGCTATTGGCAATTATCAAAAGACTAATCACTAATCCACCAATCATCAATCCACCAATCACCTAGAATACCTCCGTTGACTATTCATATAATTAACTGCTTTTTCTATACCTTCTGGTGTTAGCGGTTGCATTTCAAAAATAGAATTCAGAATAGGTAAGGTGTCTGACATACTCCAAAAACGTAACTTCATTGGGTTGAGCCAAACGGTTCTTTTGAAATGCTCTACAATCTTTTTCCAAGCAAACAGACTAGCTTCAGAGAGTTCATAGGGTGCCATGTCAGCATCTCCAATAATAAAAATACTATAGTTTTTGTCGTGAGCAACTAGCTTATCAATTGGTACAAACTCACGACGGGCAGCATCCGAATAAACGCCTCCATAGATAGTATTGTGATAGTAAAAAGTTTTTAAATCGTGAGCAAAGCGCGTTTTCATTTTAGCAAAAAGCTGTTGAACATTTCTAATATAAGGTGACATAGAATAACCTCCATTGTCAATTATTAGTATCACTTGCAATTTTTGAGTTCGTTTTTCTACCATATTTGGTAAAAATAAACCGCCCATCTTTACACCATTTTTGATAGTATTAGGTATATCTAGGAGCATTTCGGTACTTTCATCTTCAATACCTTTTAATATTGCCAAAGCGGCATCTATATTATTATCACTCAGAATTTCCTTACTATCGACAGGGTAAAACTTGCTATCATCCAAAACGGCTCTTGCCATTTTTCCACCGCCTTGTCCACCAACTCTGATGCCGCCTTGAGCTGCGCCACCATTTCCATAGGGAGAAGTGCCGCCTTGACCAATCCAGTGATTGCCGCCTCTGTGTTTGTGTCGCTGCTGTCGGGCAACACGTTCCATTCGTTGGCGCAACTCCTCTAGCGAAAGGTTAGAATAATCTGCCATTCTATCCAATTTGCGAGCTTCATCCACGCCTTCTTGCGCTTCGGTGTCTTGCATATCGGGATTGTCATTATTCAGAATAGCTTCTCCTTCATAGAATTTTTTTATATCATAAGTGGTTCGATGTGTTTCGTCTAAAAATTGGTCAACTAGCTCCGTTAAGCGCAAATCGTCTTTATCTTCTAAGGTGTCTTCGTAGCTTTTTTTCCATTTTTGAAAAGTCTCTGAACGAACAATTGCGCTGTTGAGTGATTCGCCTTTTTTTATATTTACATCCAAAAAATATTCATAAAATGCCATTGAAAATGGCGCGAAGTCTTTTGGACTAGTTGCTATAATACCACGAAGAACTAAGAACAAATCACCTAGAGTGTTCACTAAACCACGTTCGGTTGCCTTTCGCATTAATAGCAAAGTACGAACATCGGCAGAGAGTTGATGTTTTCGGAAAGTGTGCGGAAGTGAGTTGAACATAAATTTTTTATAAAAAGTAAAAGTATGGAAAAAAGCCGTTGGACGCTTTCGATGCGTCCAACGGCTAATGATTTTAGATTTTAAATTAAAAAATGTTTTACCTAGTCAAAACAATATAATCTTTAATCAATGTTTTCAAGAAATCAATTTGATTTTTAGGTTGCTCAAAAATATCTAATTTTTTCCTTAAGTTTTCAACAAGTTGTTTTAGAACTTCTTTATGTGATTTATTAGGATGTTTTTGAACACGATTGATAACCGTTTTAATTAAAAGCATATCATTTTCATTTAATTGACGGACTTGTGGGTAAAGCGGTTCGTATTCGTCAAGTGTTGAAATACGTTCAATGTCTTCTAGTTTGAAACGTAAATTGAAGCGAACTTTGATTAAAGTTGTGTTAGCGTTGATGTCTCCGAGTCGCTGTGCTTTGGTTGAAGAACTAACTAATAAGGCAGCAATACTACCAAATGACATATAAATATCTAAAGCTCTGAAGGCAACTCTAGTTAAGTAATCCGAAAAACCAGGTGCTTTTCCATCTAGTTTGACGACCTTGATGCCAATAATTGCTTTTCCTATGGTTTGACCATTATTGAAAAACTCCATTAATAGAGTATATAATAATATAACAGGAATAGTGATGAAGTACTGAAAAATAGCATCATTTTCAAAACCAAATGCACCCATAAAAATCAATCTGAGTATAGCTAAACTAATAGAAACACAAATGAAGTCTAAGCTATATGCTAGAATTCTTTCCTGTAAAGAGGCTAGTTCATACTGTATTGTAACTTTTTGAGTGGTGGTTATGTCGATTGTTCGCATTAGAATTTATTCGAGTTGATGGATAATTATAAACTTGCCGTTACTATTCAGAAGCGAGAGGCGAGACCGCCCTAAAGGGCTGCGAGAAGCGAGATTAGGCGTGAAGCTATTACAAATCGCTATAACACCTGCCTGACGGCAGAGGCAGCTTCCGCTTCTCGTAGCCTGTAAGGCGGTCTCAACTCTCGCTTCTGAATAGTTACAACTTGCCTATAATTAGGCAGATGAGTAAACGGTTTTTAATAACAGATTATCTAAAATAGTGTTTTTTTATAAAAAATACATCATTATGAGATAGAGTTGTAACAATTTAAAATAACTACTAGTTTCATTAACAAAATTGCTAAAAAAATTGTAATTTCAGTCCTTATATTTATAAAAATATATTCGAATATAGATAAGCCAATAAACAACTCTATATTAATTGTTTGATTTTTAACCTTTTACAAATATGCGCGAGACCAACTTCATTAAACAAAATAAAGATAAATGGAGAAAATTTGAGGGAATGCTCAAATCCAAACAAAACAATCCTGAAAAATTGAGTAAATTATTTATTCAAATTACGGATGATTTGTCTTATTCGCGTACTTTTTATCCTAACCGTTCAGTTAGAGTCTATCTTAATAATCTAGCACAGCAGGTTTTTTATAATATTTATAAAAGTAAGAAATCGAAGAAAGGTCGATTATTTTCCTTTTGGACAGAGGAATTACCGCAATTGATGTATGAAGCTCGTCGAGAATTATTACTATCCTTTATTGTTTTTACACTAGCCGTTATTATTGGCGCATTTTCTTGTGCTATGAATCCAGAATTTCCACGAGTTATTCTTGGAGATGACTACGTTGATATGACAATTAGAAATATCGGCAATGGTGATCCAATGGCAGTTTATAAACAAATGAATGAGGTCGATATGTCTTTTGGAATTACTTGGAATAATCTAAATGTTGGATTTAGAACCTTTATTTCGGGACTATTTGCAGGTATCGGTACAATAGGGATTTTACTATATAATGGTGTTATGGTAGGTGCATTTCAGTTTTTCTTTTATGAACAAGGAGAATTGAGAGAATCGTTTTTGACGATTTGGATACACGGAACAATTGAGATTTCTACCATTATATTAGCAGGTTGTGCGGGCTTGACTTTGGGTAAAGGCTTGGTTTTTCCAGGAACTTATTCACGGCTTCAATCCTTGCAAAAATATGGCTTGCGCGCTCTCAAAATCATGGTAGGAATAGTGCCGCTGATTATCACAGCAGGATTTATAGAAGGATTTGTAACGCGTTATACGGATGCGCCAGATATTCTCCGTCTTGGAATTATATTGGCTTCTTTGGCTTTTATATTATTATATTTTGTCTGGTTTCCTTACCAGAAAAATAAGGAAGGATTTCAGGATAAAATAAAAGATATTAAAATACCACCGAGTAAGGAAGAAGTAGTTGTTTTTGGACAAGTAAAAACGGTTCCGATTATTTTTATGGAAACATTTAGATTGTATGCTAAGCATTTTTCAAAAATATTTCAAACCTCTTTTGCCTTATCAATTGCTTATACGCTGATATTGGCAATGAAATACGGAAATGACATTGGCTATACTATTATATATAGAAAAGATTCTGATTTTATTAGTTTTTTCTTTTCGGAGCATTTTACGAATATAGGACAGTTTTTTAATTATGATAGAATACCTATTTTGGGATTAGTGAATACATTGGTTTTTGGTACAATTGTCTATGTTTCGAGC
>CAKZLT010000709.1 GCA_937127195.1 uncultured Saprospiraceae bacterium | reverse complement strand
CTACAATACGCGGACGACCAACAGGCACGCCTAGCATATCTGCTTGAAATTGCATCAAGAAATTGTTCGCCGTTGCACCACCATCTACGCGCAAAGATTTTAGAGGCACTCCCGAATCCTTTTCCATTGCTGCCAATACATCTTTGGTTTGATAAGCAAGTGATTCCAAAGTAGCTCGAACCAAATGCGCTTTGCTCGTTCCACGCGTCAAACCTAAAATTGCTCCACGCGCATACATATCCCAATAAGGTGCGCCCAAACCTGCAAACGCTGGCACGACATAAACGCCATCTGTCGAAGGAACGCCTGCCGCTAATGCTTCCGAATCCGCTGCATTTTCTATCAATTCTAAACCATCTCGTAACCATTGAATAGCTGCACCAGCTATAAAAACACTACCTTCAAGCGCGTAAATTGGCTGTCCGTCAAGTCCGCAAGCCAAAGTTGTGAGTAATCCGCTTTTGGATTCTACCATTTTCTTGCCTGTGTTCATTAACATAAAACAACCTGTTCCATAAGTATTTTTAGCCATTCCTACTTCGTTACAAGCTTGACCAAAAAGTGCTGCTTGTTGGTCACCTGCCATTCCTGCAATCGGAATTTTTGCACCAAATAACGATTCATTCGTATATCCTACAACTCCACTAGAAGGTTTTACTTCGGGTAGAATATTTTTAGGAATATCCAAAACGTCGAGCATTTTATCATCCCATTTGAGGTCTTTTATATTATATAATAACGTTCTAGAAGCATTCGTGTAATCTGTTACATGAACTTCTCCACCAGTCAATTTCCAGATAAGCCAAGAATCTACCGTACCAAATGCTAAATTTTCAGTATCTAAATCTGGGTTATTTGTGAGCATCCAATGTACTTTCGTTCCCGAAAAATAAGCATCAATTACTAACCCTGTTTGCTCTCGTACATATTGTTCTAAACCTTGTGCTTTCAAACCATCACAAATACTAGCCGTTCTTCTATCTTGCCAAACAATAGCATTTTGGATAGGCTTTCCCGTTCTTTTATCCCAAATAATTGCAGTTTCTCGTTGGTTGGTAATCCCGATACTTGCGATGTCTGTTGGTTCGATTTGGTTATTTTTTAAAACGGCTTTTGCAACAGCCAATTGCGATTCCCATATCACATTAGCATCGTGTTCTACCCAACCTGGCTTCGGGAAAATCTGAGGAAATTCCTGTTGTTCCGTTGCTACAATTGCGCCTTCTTTATCAAAAAGAATCGCCCGTGAACTGGTTGTACCTTGGTCAAGTGCTAATATATATTTCATCTTTTTTCTTTGTTCTATTTTAAAATCAATCAGCTAGATTGCTAATATAATTAAGTAAATGGAAAATTCGAAATGAATAACAAACATAAGTTTCTTGATTAAAAAATGACCTTTTTTATAAAAAAAATTACAACTCACATTACGCAAAACCGTGTAATATAGCCTTTTGTGCGTAACATCAGATTACAACGTTTTCAGATATTCAATCAATGCTTTTCGATGTTCTTCTTTCAAATCGTCCGCAAAGGTGTGTCCACCGTTTCCATAGCCTTTTATAGTTGTATTATAAGTAAACTTATGCGTTTCACCAGTTGGTTCTGTGTAATGTAAACCAACCGTTTTATAATTGTAATTATTTGCTGTTGACATTCTTCGCGTCCATTTAGTAGGTCGTTTTTTACTATTCAAAAGCGTTTCTAAATTTGGAACAGATCCATTGTGTAAATAAGGAGCTGTTGCCCAAATTCCATCTAATGGAGGTGCAACATAACCTAATTCGGGTTGAACCCATGCTTTGGGGGCTGATTTCATAATCCAACTGCTGTTGAGCCAATTCGTAAAGTTTTCATTTTTATAAGAATAAACAGCATAAGCAGAATCCGTTTTGACAACATCCAAACCGACTAACAAATTGGGATAGTCTTCTTCTTCACCATAAACGCCGTGGCATTTACTACACATATCCTCAAAGATACGCTTTCCTTGATTCGCTAAATCTTGATTGATTGGGTTTGGGTATTTGGGTGGTTCAATTGAATGAAGCCAAGCCAATACATCATCAAAATTATCATGAATTTCGCGCGCTTCAGTACTATCTTCAATGGCTACTACCATGACTTGCATCAATAATTTGGTAAAATCGCCACGCCCCATTCCATTATAATAGAGTGCATTTTTCTTTTTGACATTCCAAAGTGGTGGTATATCTGAGCCGTATAACTCTTTACTAATTGGAAAAACTTGTTCGTCATTTGCCCAACTCAAATCACTAGGATTACGATGAGCAACGGCGGCTTCTTCTAGTTTGAAAGCTGAATTTACACCAACAAAAGGCGTTTTTATGAATGGTGTAACAAACTCCGCTCCTCTTGCCAAAGGCAAATAAGCTTTGTATTGACCAGAGCGTTT
>CAKZLT010000708.1 GCA_937127195.1 uncultured Saprospiraceae bacterium | reverse complement strand
GTTACGTCCTGTAAAACCAATAGAAAGGTTTTTAACTTTATTTCCTAAAATACTAGTAGGTAATTGGTAAGAAAGAGATAATTCTCTTAAACGAACCCAACTTGCATCTTCAATAAAGTCTTCAGTATTATCACCAAAGAAGCCGTTACCATTACCAAATGCTAACCAATATTCGTCAATATCAACTTCTTGATCGTTAGTACCACTTGTAACAGGAACACCATTAGCATCTAATACTAATGAACCGTCAGCGTTATAAGTTGCGTTACTTCCTTCAAAAGTTTTCTTAGTATTTCTCATTTCAGCAGTTTCTTGATGAGTTCCCCAGAAGTATAAAGCACCTTTAGTACCATTCCATACAACACCACCTTGCTTAATATCTAATAAAGCTGATAATGTAATACCTTTATATGTAAAAGTATTACGGAAACCTAAAGTCCAATCTGGTAAAGCACTATCAAAAGCACGCTCAGTAGGATCAATGATAGGGAAACCATCACTACCAATTACTTTATTACCATCTGCATCGCGATAGAAACCAAATCCATAAATAGTAGAATAAGCTTGTCCTGTAACTGCATAAGTAGAAGCTCCTGTGAAACCACCTAAGAATACGTTATCAACACCTTCAGCTAATTCCTTAACTTCGTTACGGTTACGAGTAAAGTTAAATGTTGCATCCCAACGGAAACCATTTGTCTTAACAGGAGTAACGTTTACAATTGCCTCAATACCCGTATTTGATAAAGATGCTGCATTATCAACAAAAAATTCAAATCCACTTGACGGAGCAACTGGTACACGAATAATAACATCACGAGACTGAATGCTGTAGTAACTAATATCAAATCCAACACGATCATTGAAAAGACGAGCATCTACACCAACTTCAAAAGTAGATTGACGTTCTGGGCGTAAAGTAGGGTTACCTAATATATTACCATAGCTAAATCCTGCTACACCACTACCTAATGGATATTGAACACCAGCTGGCTGAACCCAACCATTGGTAATATCTGCAGCTTCATAATAATTATCCGTAGCATAGAAGAAAGGAGCACTTAAACCAACATCTCCATAAGAAGCTCTCAATTTACCAAATGATAATACATCATTATCAATTAACTCAGAAAATACAAAACTACCACTAGCAGAGTAGAAGAAGTATTGATTATTATCTATTGGTAATTTAGAATCTTCCTCCAAACGACCTGTTAATGATAAGTAAAATAGACTCTTATAATTTACATCTGCCATTGCAAAAACAGCCTGTGTTCTACCACCGAAATCTTCTGCATTTGTAATCAAATTACTACCATTAGACAAATCATAGAAATTTGGAATTACTAAAGTATTTGCTTCAGAGTATAAATTGTTCTGAGTTGTTGCACGCATATTGTGCCCCAAAGTAACAGATAAACCAATATCTTCTGTCAAATCTGTCTTAGCTGTTGCTAATAAATCTGCATAGAAATTAGATACAAAGTATTGATCTTGTAATACTTGTCCACGAGGATTAGTTCTTGAACCAATAGCAAAGAATTGCTCACGGAAATCAGAATAATAATCAACACCTGGGCGGTATGTAATATTTAACCATTCAAATGGATCATAGCTTAATGACATGTTAGCGATAACACGATTTACATTATCCTCTAGTGGATTTTGGTTAATAGTCCAATAAGGATTATCATATCCACCGCCACCACGATAGTTTCTTTGAGTACCATCAGCAAATTGGTAAGAAGCTGAATTATTTACAGGATCTTCAACACCACCTGTATTATCAAAAGTAGGAGAAGTTCTAGTCAAACCTAACATCACACCTGATGTATTTGAACCTTGCTCAATTCTTACACCTCCTGAGTTGATATACTGAACACCAACTCCCAATTTAACCTTTTCAGATAACTGAGAAGTTGCATTTAAACCAAAGTTTAACTTTTCAAAGGTATTATTAGGAATAATACCTTGATCATTTTGGTATCCTACTGAGAAACGAATACTTGAGAATTTATTCGCTGCACTAATCGCTAAATTCGTACGACTAGAAATACTAGTGCGGAAGAAGTTATATCTATCATAAGCTTGAGCAGGATTGCTTGTTGCTGTAGGATCAGATTGACCAACTAATGCGCCATTAGGGTCAAAACGGTAATCTCCACTTGCAAAACGCATAGTGTCAATTCTTGGTCCATAAGAATATCCAGAACCTGTATGAGGTCCTTCATGAACACCAAAACGACCTTGTGCATAAGTTGTTTGCAACTCTGGAGTCTGTGAGATTTGACTGATAGTCATACCTGTTGAAAAGTCAACACTAATCTTATTTTTACCTAATTTACCTTTCTTTGTAGTAATAATAATCGCACCGTTACCAGCTTGACTACCATATAATGCAGTTGCTGCTGCACCTTTCAATACACTCACGTTCTCAATCTCTGATTGATTAATATCAATCGCACGATTTGATAATGCAACAGAAGATGTTGCACCTCCAGAACGTAGCTGAGAGTTGTCAATAGGAATACCATCAACTACGATTAATGGTTGATTATTACCACTAATAGAGTTAATACCACGAATAGTCATAAAAGAAGAAGCACCTGCAGCACCTGCCGAACTTGTAATCTGAAGTCCTGCAACCTTACCAGATAACGAGTTAACAAAGTTTGTTTCGTTCGCTCCTACAAGCTCTTCTCCACCTACTTCTTGTACAGAGTATCCAATTGCTTTTTCAGACTTAGAAATACCTAAAGCCGTTACAACTACATTTTCAACTGTAACTCCTTCCATCATTTGAACATCAACTACATTCTCAACTCCTAAAGTTGCCTCTTTTTCAGAGTAGCCAATGTAGCTAAAAACTAATACTGATGAACCTTCTGGAACATCAATACTATACTTACCATCTACGTCAGTAACTGTACCAACAGATGTACCTTTTACTAGTACGTTTGCACTAATCAATGGTGCACCTGATTCTGTATCAGTTACCGTACCCGTAATAGTTCTTTGTGCTATTGCAAACTGAAATGCAAATAGAACCATTGCGAAAACTAGTGAAAGTTTTTTCATAATCAATTTTTTGTTAAAAAATTTAAGAATAATTAAATAAAGGAGGGAGTATTTTGAGAAACTTTATAAAATCTTAATTTATACTTGAGATAGTATTTATTTTTATTTTAGAAAGTTTTAAAAATATATAATGAATAATAACTGCGAATTATCACTCATTTTTGACTCTTCCCTTATTAGCTGTATGCTAAATTATATATTTTAAAATGAATTTAACCTAAAATTAACGATGATATTGGTTTGCCAAATTTTATTCGGTGTAACAAAGTGGGCGTATTAAAACATCTACTAAAATGTTTTTAATTAAGATTAACAGTGTTTTAAATATAGAGAAATAAACATATATATAGCTTTTGAAGCCTGAAAAAACAAATTATTGATGTCACATAATTTATTTTTATAGTATTTTATTCTTTCAATTTTCTAAAAAAAAGAAAAATATAATCCTCTTTTTTTGGACAAATGCCATAATATAATTGCTTAGGTATTAAAATAATTGATTGTTCGACAAGGAATTTGATAACAAATAGAACTAATATGGCGATAATAGTTTACTAGTCGAAAACGATAACTATGAGCATAACAAACTGGTTATCAGTAATGTTATATAATAAGGGGAAAAGACTTAATTTATAAAATAAGAGAAGATAATTTTTTAAGCTTTGTTATTTTTACTTTTTATTTTTAATAAAGTAAAAAATGAAACGTTGAGAAACACTCCAATAGCAAATAATATTTTGCTATCATGTCTTTTCAAGATTTAAAACCCTATGAATCATTGTTCTATAAATAGTAATTTTCATTTTTTTTAAAAAAAAATTAGGAATAAACATGAAAAACATATCACTAATTATTATTATTTTATTGCGTGTTACTATTGTTTTATCTCAAAAGCCTATATCTCAACACCAACTAGAAGTTAACTACTTTGGGGAGACTTCCACCCACGCTGGCACTTCAATTCTTTATAATTATATCATTCATCAGAAAGAGAAATCAAAAATAACTAAGAAAGGAAAAGTCAAAACACATTTCATTCAATACCGTTCCGCTAATAGAATAGCTTTCTACGTTCACCCCCAAAATCATAATGGTTGGTTAGTTACTTCGGCATTAAATGTTCAAAGAAGTAAAAAAAATGGTTGGTTTGTTGGCACAGGGCTACAAGCTGGTTATCAACTTAAGTTCCTAAATGAAGATACTTACCAAATCAATAATGGCTCAGTTGAACGTATTAGATGGATTAGTCAATCTGCTTTTGTTACAGGTTTTGGTGTTCAATTAGGAAAAGACTTTTCTTTTAAAAACCCTCAAAATCGCTTTGGTTGGCAAATCAATAGTTCTATACTTTGGTCTTCACCTTTTCAAATTACAAGTCAACTCATTAACTTTATTGAACTTGGTCTTTCTTATGATTTATCTCCCAAACGATAAAGCCCAAAAGCACTGAATATTCTAATACAACGACCCAAATATTTTCACGAAAAGGCTCATAGCCATAATTGATATAAGTCAAAAATATCAAACCCGACCAAATTACAGGATAACGAAAACGGGTCAAAGTACTCAAGGCAATCATTGTTGTAATGTACCACGGATGAACCGTTGTAGAAAGTAAATAGAAAATCGTCAAGCCCAAAAGCATATAAAAAGGTAGTTCTTTTGAATTCGTTTTATCCCTGAAAAAAGCTGTATATAATATAATGACAAATACAGTCAATGCCAAAAAAGGGCTAATGAATTCAATCATATTAAAGCCTTGTAACCGAAAACCCAACCACCTAAATACATAATAAAAGCTTCCATTGTATTCAAAATGTTGAAAATACAAGCCTATACTTTCACTAATATTAGTCAAAAATGTTTGGTTTAATAATGGTAAAAACAACAATGTCACCGTCAAACCAACGATTAGAAAATATCCAATACTTTTCCATTTTAGTCTTCTAATTAAGAAAGGTAAAAACATCAATGGTAATAATTTAGCAACAATCGCAATACCTATAGATACAGCAGAAAGATGTTTTTTATTTTTTATAAAAAGTAACAGAAACAATAATAAAAAGAAAATCATTATTCCTTCAAAGTGAAGATTTCCAACAATTTCCAGCATTACAACAGGGTTGAGTGCATATAATAAAACGGCATTTTCATTTTTTTTAAAATGCCTCAGTAATGCCACAATACAATAAATAGATCCAACTTCTAGCAGAAATAGCACCGACTTCATTACAATCACACTCCCCAAAACACTATCAGGAAAGCAATAAGTTGCTAACCCAAAAACACCTTGTAAGACAGGTGGATAAACCGTAAAATAATTCTGAGAATTAAGTTGATTATATATATCTAACGTTAAAAAGTCACTATGTAAACCACTGTTAATATAATAGGAAGGTAACTCCAAAAAAGGATTAATTCCATGATTGAGCAAACGCCCATCCCAAATAAATCGGTAAAAATCATCAGAAAGATTTGGAAGTGCAAAAACCAGGATAAAGCGTATCAATACACCAACTACAATTCCCGTTTTAACCGAAATTTGTATTTTTTCTTTTTTTAAAAATAAAACCATATAACTACCAAAAGCCACCAAGAAAGTGCCTATCAGCAATACGCTATCTGCTCTTTTTATAAAAAAAGCAATTGCTAATATCGCCAAAAATAAAACACTTAAAGATAGTATTCCCAATAAGCTATTCGCTTTGGTATTTCTTACTTCAACGCCTAAATTTGAATTCATATAAATTGAGTATCAGTAATTATATATTTAATATGAAAATATATTATAAATATTTAGTTTAGGGAGTAGGAAATAAATAATGTACCCGATATAGCGACTTTATTTTTCTTTTTAAGAAATATAGAAAATCGGTGCATAGCCATAGCTACGGAGCTATTTTTTATGTTTTTTAAAATGGAAAAGAAAAAGCTAGATTGGGTACATTATTTATTTCCTATTCCCTAAAAGACCATATATTTTTTCTCCGTTACTAAAACAGGTTTACAACAGATTAATTTGACGGAATTGGATTTACCAACGGGGATTTATTTTCTGCAATTTGAGGTTGATGGTGTTGTGGTAACTGAGAAGGTCTATATTCAAAATTAAGATATAAATTCCACCGTAGGGTCATGGTATGCCTACGGTGGTTATAGACAAATTGGTTAATCAATTCGCTTCATTTCAGCTTGATGATAAGTATCTAACGCTGCCCAAGTATATTTTATAATACCATTTTCTACGGCATAAATATTGAATTCAGTGAAGTTGTCTTCTTGTGTTTCGTTGTTTTTATCAAAAAAATACAATCTATATCTAGTATTAGATAACCAAATCATTTTGAACTTATGAGTAAAACCAATGAAATTATTGGTTTGAATATCACCTTTTCTTTCGATAATGTATTTTAGACTAACTTTAGGTTCTCCTATTCTTTTTCCTTTCATATTTTTCCAAACAAGCATTTCAAACTTCCCTTCTCTCAGATTAACATCCAAATCATAATCCGTTTCAAACTCATCACGCCATTGATATTTGACATTGTCGAAAGCTTCTTTTATAATGACTTTTTCCCATTTTACGAAAGTTGTTTCACCTTTCTTATATAGATTTTCAAAGTTTTGAATGAATTTTTGGCCGACACCTTCATTAAAATAAATTTCTAATTCTTCAACATAATTCAACGTCAACTGGTCTTTGAGGTTTTGAGATGCTTTCCATTGATTACCAATACTAAAAAAATCAGCTTCTGTACCAAAATCTAAGATTGATTGCCCCAAATCACCACTAAAGAAGTTACTTAATTCTGTGATTTCTTCTTTAGAAAAAGTCTCTGCGAGGTAGTCTAAATAAGAAGAATGCAAGTTCTCAAAAGAGGCTTCTGATTCTAACAATTTATCAAAAGAAGCGCGTTGTTCTTCAATAAATATTTTTTGTTGGTCATACTTATGAAGCAAATCAGCTTTGATGGTTGCCTTATCAGCTTTCACCCCTATTGCTTCAAATAATGGCTCAACTTCTTGATAAGCAATGTCTTGACCAAAGAGGTTTAAGTTGGTCAATAATAGGGCAAATACCCAATAAATGGTCTTTTTCATGTTTTAAGAATTTTTAAAGTTTATAAAAAATTAGATAGTCTTATTGAAAAGGTGGCTTTTAGTGTTATTTTGTGTGATGTTAATATGGGATGCATTTATTCAGTTATAAAACGGTATTATACGTTAAAGATATGAAATAATTTTTATCTTTTAGGATTTAAAATGTTAAAGTTATGGAAAACACCAAAGCCGAAATTCAAAATTATATCAACGAAAAGCTATTTGTGAAAATACTTAGGTTTGTTGCTGACGATGAAACGAGCCTCGGAGGCTTCGTTTTACAACAATCCGAAGGCTTTTTGTTATTACAAGTTGAAGAAGAATTTTTATTGAATGGTTACGCAATAGTTCGGACAGAAGATATTGACGAAATTATTTGTGAAGATGGTCAGCATAAACTTCAAGAGATTTTAGAAAAAGAAGGCATTACTGAAAAATCGTATGGAATTAACCATGAATTAAAAATGAAATCTTGGAAATCTATTTTTAAGCATTTACAAGAATTGGATTTTCATGTCATTGTAGAATGTGAGGATTTGGACGAACCGCTTTTTGTTATTGGTCCAATCGAAAAAATAGGCAAAGAAAAATTGCAAATTCGATATTATAGTCCGAGTGCCATTTTGGAAAAAGAAACCACCAAAATCAATATGGATGATATAACTATGGTCAAGTTCGGGGATAGATATTCGACTATTTATAGAAAGTATTTGAAAGAAGCGTAATGTTAGAATTTAAAAAAATTGACCGCTTTTAGTAAAAACCATGTCGATTTTAAAAATCGACATGGTTTAATTACAGTAATTTCCCGTTTATATTCCAAAAAGAACCACTTGTGGTAAAATTGAACCGCTTGTGAAATTTCATACAATACTTTGATAGTTGTTTATTATTTTTAAAAAATGAAATCTACATTATTTACGCTCATCGCTGTATTTGGAATAGCTTTTTGTTCAATTTCGTTCAAAAAGAAACCTGTATTTCATAAACTTGCAAATAAAATCAATTATCAATTGCCTGGGCAAACTGCGCCTGCGGATATGATTTTCGTTGCTGGAAATGGTGATTTTGAGTCATTTTATATTTCAGCGACCAAAGAGCCGAATGTCAACT
>CAKZLT010000707.1 GCA_937127195.1 uncultured Saprospiraceae bacterium | reverse complement strand
TTTAATTCATCGGGTCAAGCCCCGATGCTGTAATATTTCACCCCTTTGGGGCTTTTTGGTCTTAGCCAACCCGCAACCCAAAGCTCGTTACACTTTCATTTCTGGCACATCGCCTTCGATAATCAACTCTGCGTCTGTTGCAGCTATAATATCTTCGACAGATACGCCAGGCGCGCGTTCTATTAATTTAAAACCATTTTCAGTAACATCGAGAACCGCCATATTGGTCACTACTTTCTTGACACAACCAACTCCAGTAAGTGGCAAAGAACATTTTTTCAATATTTTAGAAATGCCTTTGCGGTTCGTGTGCATCATTGCAAC
Organism: uncultured Saprospiraceae bacterium; assembly: GCA_937127195.1. GTDB lineage: Bacteria > Bacteroidota > Bacteroidia > Chitinophagales > Saprospiraceae > CAKZLL01. The sequence goes on along the minus strand of CAKZLT010000707.1, from coordinate 3,415 downwards.
AATGATATTTTCGGCAGAAGCTACCAAATCCATTGCGCCGCCCATACCTTTAACTAGCTTTTTCGGGATTTTCCAGTTGGCAATATCTCCGTTTTGAGCCACTTCCATCGCGCCCAATACCGTCAAATTGATGTGTTGACCTCGAATCATCGCAAAACTCGTTGCTGAATCAAATATTACAGCACCAGGAAGTGCGGTAATTGTTTGTTTTCCAGCGTTAATCATATCGGCATCTTCTTCACCTTCATACGGAAAAGGCCCCATTCCTAAGATGCCATTTTCAGATTGAAACTCCACATTAATACCTTCAGGAATATAATTGGCAATCAAAGTCGGAATACCAATCCCCAAGTTTACATACCAACCATCTTGTAATTCTTGTGCAATTCTTTTTGCTATACCATTTCTATCTAACATAGTTTTTCTTATTATTTTAGAGAAGAGAAAAGAGAACGTTCTTTCAGAACTTAGAAAAAAGAGACCTTATATGAGCTTATTTTTTTAAAATACGCTGCTCACTCAAATCACTATTTACTCATCTTTAGCTCTAACCGTTCTTTGTTCGATGCGTTTTTCATACTTTTCTCCTTGAAAAATACGCTGAACAAATATCCCAGGAGTGTGAATAAAATTAGGATCTAACTCTCCCGGTTCTACCAATTCTTCGACTTCTGCAATCGTGATTTTTCCTGCCATTGCCATCATAGGATTGAAGTTTCGCGCCGTTCCTTTATAGACTAAATTTCCGTAGCGGTCACCTTTCCACGCTTTTACAATCGCAAAGTCAGCCGTCAAAGCTTCTTCCAAAATATGTGGTTTTCCATTATACATTCTCATTTCTTTACCTTCTGCGACTTCCGTTCCGAAGCCAGCAGGCGTATAGAAAGCAGGAATTCCAGCACCTCCAGCACGACAACGTTCTGCCAATGAGCCTTGTGGTATCAAATCAACTTCTAGTTCGCCACTTAACATTTGACGTTCAAATTCAGCATTTTCACCAACGTAAGAAGAAATCATTTTTTTGATTTGACGCTTTTTCAAAAGCAAACCTAAACCAAAATCATCTACACCAGCATTATTAGAAATACAAGTTAAGCCCGTAACTTCTAATTCAACTAAGGCAGTGATGGCATTTTCGGGAATACCACACAATCCAAAACCTCCAAGCATCAACGTCATATCATCTTGAATGCCTTTGATGGCTTCCTGTGCATTTGCAACTATTTTATTCATATCCTTTTTGATTAAAATCATATAATTGAAGAAGAATTCAATTATAGCAAATAAAATAAATTTTTGTTAATTTAATCTTTTTTATAATTAAATTCGGTTAAAAGATGCTTAATGTCATTTTTAGGCGTTTTTTATAAAAAATAACACTTTAGATATATTCTCGTTTTTAGTAAAAAATCAGTCAAATAAATATTTATTTTCATCTGTTTTTTATACATTAGTATTACAAAATGACTATTCGATTTTTAAAATAATAAAAATGAAAATCACCAAAAACATCACCTTACAAATTTCTTTAATTCTATTTTTAATAATAAATACGTTCTCTTCCTTCGCTCAAACCATCACGGGAACAGTTCAAAATGATAAAAATGAGTCGATTGAATACGCACACGTTTATATTGCTGCCAAATATTTAGGTATTTATACTTTTGAAAATGGAACTTTTGAATTATCAGATACTTCCATTCAGAATGGAGATACTTTAACGGTTTCCTTCTTGGGATATGAAACCAAGAATATACGCCTTCAATCTACCAATTCACAATATCAATTAGGTGTAATTCAATTAAAAACTATTGTTAATCAGCTTCCAACGCTAACGATTAATCCCGCAAATAAGCTAGTAACCGTAGGAAATCCAGAGCGTGAAGGCTTCAAACCAACAGGTTTTCTTTATGGTAAAAAACGTATTTTTCAGTGTCAGAAAGCTATTTTTATACCAAACAAAGAAAAATATATTGGGACAATTGAAACCGTTAGTTTTTGGGTCTCGCCTCATGGAAAACCGAAAACGCCTTTCCGAATTCGGATTTACGTGGCTGATGAAAATGGAAAAGCAACAGGAGATTTATTAACTGAAAGCGTCATTGCGAAAGGACTCAAAAGGAGAAAGAAAAATCGTTGGGTAACTGTTGATTTGAGTCAATACCAAATCGAAATACCCGAAAATGGCTTTTTTATAGCTATGGAGTGGCTTTATCGAGCAGAAAAGAAATATAATAATAAGACTAAAATAAGTAAAAAAAATGAAGAAGGAGAATACGAAGTAATAAGAACAGAAATATGGTTTGGACAACACTTAGGGGGAATTGTTGACAAAAAACGTCCTAATAATACTTGGATAGTAAGAGATGGAAAATGGACGCAATTTCCGAATCGAAGTGCCATGCACGCTTCTATAAAAGCAACGCTTCGAGTTCGATAAGGTAGAAAAAAGGAAGCCGAATTTTCTATAATAGAAATATTCGGCAACACTACACATGAAGCGCAAATATAAGGTTATTTGATATTTTTCACTAAGAAGAATCGCTTCATGTATAAGTATCACCGATAAAAAATGGTGCTTTGAAAAATCTCGTAATCACTGGTTTCTCGTTTCTGCTCCGCTATTGATTGCATAACTAGCGGAGCAGAAACGAGAAACCAGCGACCAGAAACTATCAAGATTCATTTAATTGAAATATTTTGAATTTTCACGGCATTTTTCAAAAAACCTAAAAAATACTTTAGCTATTCAACTACGCCTGTCAATTGAAGTGAAAGCACGGCAGGTTCTGTATTCGAAGAAACATAAACCTTTTGGGTTCGATTTCCAGCTTTATGGTTAGTATCAAAACGAATTTTAATCATCCCAGATTCTCCTGGTAAAACAGGTTCTCTAGACCATTGAGGTACTGTGCAACCGCACGAACCTTTGGCATTCTGAATAACATAAGGCTCTTTACCTGTATTCTTGAAGCGATATTCATATTCAACGATTTCACCTTCTTTGACTTTGCCGAAGTTGTGAGATGTTTTGTCAAACTCAACTGTCGTCATTGGTAAATCAATAGTAGGTTGAGCTTTTGGTCTTCTAACTTTAGCTGATTGATCAGAACTAACAGATTGAGCATATTCAATCAATTTACCTTGGTTACTATCAGAAAGCTTTTTCATTTGCTTCAAAATAGCCGCATCCATTTCTTTTTCAAGGTTTTTTGCATACTCCAAAATCTTTATTTTCTGCTCCAGAGTAAGCGTTTTTAAAACCTCAGACATTGCTTCCGCTTGCTGTGCTTGCATTGAAAAATTCATCCCGATCAATAAGAAAACGACTAAATAACTTTTATATGTTTTCATTTTTTATTTTTTTAATATGAAAATCAAATGGTTCTAGATGATTTTATGTGGTCATTCAAAA
>CAKZLT010000706.1 GCA_937127195.1 uncultured Saprospiraceae bacterium | reverse complement strand
GGTTCATTTTTTAAGTGCTTTTAAATAGAACAAAGAAAAAGTAGAATGGTGCTAGTTATTTATTTTTCTTCACTAAGGAAGTATTTTTGTATTGAAAACGCTTATCTTCTAAGTAGTCAGTCAAGTTAATAGTGTCGGTATTTTTTGATAAAATATTTCCGATAACTTCGTTAAAATTTATTTCTGTAACTACGGCTATGCAAAGAAATTTTGCCTCGTTCTCGAAAAATTTTATCAAAAAGTACCGACACTATTAACTTGACTGAGGACTAAGGGGATGGCGTAATTGAAATTTAAAAAAGTATTCAAATAATCTTTTTTTGAATAAAAATCTACTAGAAAGGCAAAATGTTTTTTTTTGTAAAGTGGGGTTTGATTGACATCAAATTTAGAGGATAAAATGAAACTAATATTGAAAGTTACAGTAGAATAATGTGGTATGAATTAAGCTTTTTTTTTTTAGTTGAAAACTTAATTTAGGCTGTAATTGTTCTTCTTGTTTTAAGAAATTTAGAAGGGATTTTAGGAAAGAGAAATGAATTTTTGAAAGAAAATAGCTATATTTGCAAATAATGTTTTGAAAATACGTTGTGTTTTTGATTTATTTAGAATTTTATTTGGATTGAGTTGTTTATTTAGAATAATAAATGTTTATCTTCTTTTTAGATGAAAGAAGATATGCTATAACAGGATTTATTTTTTTAATAAAATGAGTATATATGAAATATAGTATAGATATAAATTTGACGGATGCTTCGAAAGTGAGCGAAGTGGATTTTAATAATATTCCTTTTGGTAAAGTTTTTTCTGACCACATGTTTATGGCAGATTATGAAGACGGAGAATGGAAAAATTTTGAGATAGTTCCATTTCAACCGCTTAATTTGTATCCTTCTGCAATTGTTTTACACTATGCGCAGACTATATTTGAAGGAATGAAAGTGATGAAAAATCCAGCAGGTGAGCCTGTTTTGTTTCGTCCAGAGATGCATTCACAGCGTTTGAATCGTTCGGCTAGACGTATGGCGATGCCCGAATTACCTGAGGATTTGTTTTTGCAAGCCTTAACAGAATTGATTTCTATTGATCATAATTGGATACCAAATACACCTGATAGTGCTTTGTACGTTCGTCCGTTTATGATTGCCAACGATCAATTTATTGGGGTAAGACCATCTGAAACGTATAAATTTATCATATTCACAGCTCCTGTTGGTGCTTATTATTCTAAGCCTGTAAAACTTTGGGCGACAGATAAATATGTTCGTGCTATTGAAGGAGGAACTGGTTTTGCTAAGGCTGGTGGTAATTATGCAGCTTCACTATTACCTCAAAGAGAAGCGCAGGCGCAAGGGTTTGATCAGGTAATGTGGTTAGATGGGATAGAACATAAGTATATTCATGAGTGCGGTACGATGAATTTGTTTTTTGTAATTGATGGTGTTGTTGTAACGCCTTCTTTGGATGCAGGAACAGTTTTGGCAGGCATTACACGCAATAGTTTTATACATTTATTGAAGGCTCGTGGTTATGAAGTTCAAGAGCGTCCGATTACGATAGATGAACTAGTAGAAGCAACTAAAACAGGAAAAGTACAGGATGTATTCGGTGCTGGAACGGCGGCTGTTGTTGCGCCAGTGGAATCTGTTCACTATAAAGGAGTGACTTATGAGTTTCCAGAAATGGAAGGAAGAAAAATTTCTAAGCAATTAAAAATAGATTTGAATGAGGTTCGTTCTGGTCAGTCAGAAGATACTTTTGGTTGGACACACCCTTTAAATGTATTGGTTGAAGGATAATCATTTTATATAAAAGTTGTAACTATTCATAGCAGGAACACTTTTATTTTGGTCGCCTTTTAATTATTTATTTGAATATTTTTCAGCGATGCTGAATAGTGATGAAAATACTTTAATTCGCATTGAGGGACTTGTTGTGCGTTTGTATGACAAGGTTTTTTTTATAGAAGGAAGTTTTAAATAATAAAAAAGACTAGGGGCTATATGATTTGAGTTGGTCATTGGTACTTTTTTATCGATTCTCTAAACCTTATAGGTTTTTAAAACCTATAAGGTTTGATTGAAGTTTGATATAACCTATTTTTTTAAAA
>CAKZLT010000705.1 GCA_937127195.1 uncultured Saprospiraceae bacterium | reverse complement strand
CTACCCCAAAAAGAGAGATTATGTAAGGTAATATTTTTTTAAGTTACATAATCTATCTATTTTAGAGTACTTTTTGTAATGTAAAAATTAAATTGTTGAAAAAATTAATCGGTCGAAAAGAAGAACAAGTTATTTTAAAACAAGCATTAAGCTCTCACGAAGCTGAAATGATTTCGGTGATTGGTCGTAGAAGAGTTGGAAAAACTTATCTTATTCGCACCACTTACGAAAATCAGATAGCTTTCGAAATATCGGGCTTACAAAACGCTAGTGGCGATGAACAGCTACGAAATTTTGCTAATCAGTTACGGAAATTCTCAGGTTCAAAAATAGCTATTCCTGCTCCTAAAGACTGGTTAGATGCCTTTTTTATGTTAATTGACTTTTTGGAAAATATTGATTTGACTGAAAAACCAGTTATATTTTTGGATGAAGTCCCTTGGATGTCAACTCACAAATCAGGTTTTTTGAAAGGACTAAGTTTCTTTTGGAACTCATGGGCAGTTCAACAAAACGTAGTTGTCGTCATTTGTGGTTCGGCTGCTTCATGGATGATTCAAAAGATTTTGCGAGATAAAGGAGGATTGCACAATCGAGTTACTAAACGTATTAGGTTACAACCTTTCACACTCGCAGAAACCGAAGATTTTTTAATCAATCGAGCTATCCGATTAGAACGCTATCAACTACTTCAATTATATATGGTGATGGGAGGAATTCCTCATTATTTGAAAGAAATAGAAGCTGGAAAAAGTGCCGTTCAGAATATTGATAAAATTTGTTTTGGTGAAAATGGTTTACTCCGAGATGAGTTTTTGAGCCTTTATCCTGCGCTTTTCAAACACGCTGATTATCATACTGCCATTATTAGGGCTTTAGCTTCAAAACCTAATGGGCTTATCCGAAGTGATTTAATTCAACAAGCTAAATTGACCGAAAGTGGCAGAATTACCAAGGTTTTAATGGAACTTTCAGAGTCTGGTTTTATCACTACTTATCCTGCTTTTGGTAAAAAGAAAAAAGGACAATTGTTTCGTCTTACCGATGAATATTCTATCTTTTATTTACGATTTATAGAACCTAATTTATCTGAAACCCAAGGAGTTTGGTCAAGCCTTAGTCAAAGTCAATCTTATAAGATTTGGTGTGGCTATGCTTTTGAAAACGTTTGTTTAAAACATATTTCATCAATAAAAAAGGCTTTAGGTATTTCAGGTATTTATACTCGTTCAGCTTCTTTTTTCAGAAAAAAAGATAATGATAATCAAGGTGTTCAAATTGACCTTTTGATTGATAGAAATGACAGAACTATTAATATTGTTGAAATCAAATTCTACAATGGAACTTTCACTATTTCAAAAGATTATGCTAATAAATTGAGAACAAAAATTCAAGTATTTAAAGATATAACTCAAACTAAAAAACAAGTATTTTTAACTGTTATGACTTCTTTAGGCTTAAAAGCAAATATTCACAGTATTGGTTTAGTAGATAATCATTTTGATTCAAATGTTCTATTTGAATAGATTTGATATTTTTTTCATTCTATATTTATTTTCACTTGGCTACTTAATTTTTAAAAAAAATCAGCCATTAACTAAATATTTTTAAGAAAATATGTATTATTGAAACATCACTCTAAGATAAAAAAACGGCTATATATGATTTAGGTTGGTTTACATTTTCAAAAAAATAGGTTATATCAAACTTCAATCAAACCTTATAGGTTTTAAAAACCTATAAGGTTTAGAAAATCGATAAAAAAGTACTAATAACCAACTCAAATCATATAGAACTATTAAAGTTTTTGTCTGTGTAAAAAACCTGCTGATAAATATATTTTAATTCTTAAACCATATCCGTTTTTGAAACCGACACAGTTTGATTTATTCAAGTTAAATATATCAGCTAGAAATTTACAAAGCCTAGTTGTTAAGATAAAAAAACCTTTTAAATTTAGTAGTCAGTCAAGGTAATAGTGTCGGATGAATTTTGAGTAAAATTAGATGGAGAACGAGGCGGAGGTTGTTGGTCGTAGCCATAGCTACAGCCAACGTTCTCCAACCTGCCTGCGGCAGGGCGAAGTTATCAATTTAATTTTCCAAAATTAACCGACATGATTAACTTGACTGACGACCAAGTAACATCCAAAAAATAACTCGCCAAATGACGAAGTTATTTTTTCTCCGTTACCTATTATATTTTACAAAATGAAAAAATTAAAATCCATTTTATTAGTTGACGATCACGAACCCGTCAATTTTCTTCACGAACTATTGATTCTTGAAAATGACCTTGCTGAAAATATAAAAATAACTAATACGGGTTTAGAAGCTATTCAGTACTTATCGACTCCGAAAGAAGGCATTTATCCTTCACCTGATATGATTCTTTTAGATATTAATATGCCTGTAATGAACGGTTGGGAGTTTTTAGAAGAATATGAAAAACTTCCTATTCAACAAAAAGCCAATATTGTGATTGTTATGGTAACGACCTCTTTAAATCCAGATGATAGAAAAAAAGCTGAAAACCTAAAAGACATTAAGGCGTTTGCAAATAAACCTTTTACTTTAGAAAGATTCCAAGAAATCATGACCCAATTTTTCTAATTAGGGAATAATTAGTAACGCCAAAAAAATAACTTCGGCATTTGGCGAGTTATTTTTTGGACTGACTACTAAGTAGTTAGGGAGTAGGCAATAAATAAGCTACCACAAAGAACGACATTGTTTTTTATTTAAAAAAGGCAAAAAACGGAGTCCTAGCATCGCTAAGGCGAGTATTTTTAACGCAGTATAAATGAAAAACAATAAGTTAGACTGGTAGGTTATTTTTTGCCTACTCCCTTAGAAGAAAGGTCTTTTTTTTATAAAAAAAAGCTACCTCAATAGAGAGGTAGCTAATTAAATGACTATTAGGAAAAAAACTTATACAAATCAATTAAGAAATGTATAATCTAACAAATATATTTGTTTGACGCGAAATTTCGCAATTTATGCGATTTTTTTGTTCTAAAATTTAAAATTTCACAAAAAAAACATATATAAAACTAAACAGAAAGCTTAAAAAAATTGTTTGCCTTCAAAAAAAATAGCATGAAAATAATCGAGAAATATAACTTATCCGAACAAAATATTGACCGCATTATAGAAATGGCATGGGAAGATCGAACGCCTTTTGATGCTATACAAAATCAATTTGGATTGCCAGAAGGCGATGTCATTAAGTTGATGAAAAACCAAATGAAGCTCAGTAGTTGGAAAAGGTGGAGGGCAAGGGTTCAAGGTCGTTCGACTAAACATAGACAATTACGTAGCGAAGAAGTTGGTCGATTTAGGTGTTCAAGGCAGAAACAAATTAGCTATAATAATCTATCAAAAAGAAAGTAAGTACGTAAGCAGAAGTAATGATTTTTTGCGGTTCTTAGTATAGAATAATTCCGCTTTGAAAGTTTGAAAATTTGGATTACATCCTTAAAAAATGGTATCCCAAAGCAATAAAGTTTTTATTATCTTAGCCGATATAACAGACCTTATTCAATAAAATTATGTTCAAAAAGGATTTACCATTCGAGGCCGTCAAAACAGAATTTGCTGACGAACAGTCCAAATTTATCCAAATTGATGGCGTAGAAGCACATTATAAAGATGAAGGTGAAGGCAAGCCTATATTGCTATTGCATGATTTGAATACCTCTTTGAATGAATGGAATGATTTGGCGAATCATTTGAGAGAAGATTTTCGAGTATTGCGAATAGACTTTCCAGGGTTTGGACTTTCGAGCTATAATAAGAACTTTGATGGTAAATTGGATTCGTTTATTTACTTCATCAAAAAATTTATTTCTGCTCTCCGATTAGATAATATGGCTGTTATTGGAGTCGGTTGGGGTGCAGATATTGCGTGGCATTATGCGACTCTTTCTCCTTATTTGGTTGAAAAACTAATACTAATTAACCCTACTGATCATACTAGCTATCACCCATTTTTATATCAAAAAATGAGTAAACACTGGCTAGGTAGCTTTTTTTATCGTTGGAGTGGTTCTAAAAGGATAGTTAGAAAACGGCTCAAAAAATGGTTTCATCAAACGAGTTTTGTTAATGATGAACGGATTGGTCGTTATCAATCTTTATTATTAAAAGAAGGTCATCGGAAATCATTTATGGCTGCGAATAAAGCCAAACACAGAAATCGCTATGACCGATTAGTAAAGATAGAAACGCCAACTTTACTCATAGTTAGCGATGAGTTGGGCAAAAATCCAATCGTAAAAGAGCTACCCAAAGCTCAAGTTTTACATTATAAAAAAGTCAAACTTTATCCGATGATAGAGGCATCAGAACAGACAAATCAGGATGTTTTGAAGTTTTTGAAAAAATAATCAAACACTTGATAACTATTCCGCGGGATTTAAAAAAGGTTAAAGAAAATAGGTACTTAAACACTTCTTTGGTCATTTTTGCTGACCATTTGTGAAATCAATTTTAAAACCACGAATGCACGATTTTTAAACGAATAAAACTATTTGAAAATGTTATTTGTGCATTCGTGGCAAAAAATTATCAAAGCATCCTATAAGTCAATATAATTATCTAAATCCATTGTCCAATCATAATCATCATACTTAATAGAAGGCTTAGCATCTTCTGGAATAATTTCGTACTTTTTGAGCATTTTGATAACCTTTTTCTTTTTACCAAAATCAGCTCTAAACCAGCTCAATAGCTTTGTAACTAGCACTTCATCTTCTAATACATTGTATTTACTGGTGTTTTTCAAATGTATTTTGGAAGATTTATCCAATTGTTCATCCATTTTTGTATAATCATAACTAGCAACTGCGGGGCAACTTTCTGCACCACAATTCAAGGCAAAATGAACGCGACCATCTACTTTTTTGACTCTAAATTTTTTTTCAAATTTATCTACCCGAATTTTTCCAAAAAAACCAAGCGAGTATTTGTTTTTTGAACGACGAATAATCCCGTGTTCTATTTTATCAAAAGAAAGCTTTTTGCCTGCAATTAGCATACTTTCCGCATGAAAAAACTTACCTCTATCTTCATATTGTTTTGGATTTTCCTTCAGAAAAAACTGAATATGAGCATTATAGACATTAATCCAAAAGGCTTTTTTGGCTTCATCAGTGTCCAATTCTGCGGCTAATATGTCAGGGTCAACTTCTGCTAACTCTTTTAAAAGACCTTTGTAAGGTTTATCATATCGAGCAGCTTCTATGAGTTTCTGCGAAAGATCGGCATATTTTTTTTGTCCAAATGTAAGGCTCTGAACAAATATCAATAGTATTATTACTGAAAAAAATTTTAGTTTAGTCATTTCTATTTTTATGAAAATCTGAATGAAAATAATTTTTTTGAGAGGCGTAAAAAGTGTTTATTTTTCTTAAAAAATTTGGTAAACGGCTGATGGAAAAACTATGTCTATGATTTACCATCAACGAAGAAACCGTTCACCTTACTGAGAGAGTTGTTTTCGTTAAAAATATATAATCCAAATAAAAACCGTTATCATTTTTATAATCGTATATACGATTATTTGATAACCATTGGTTTTATAAAATTTCCTTTTGATTAAACTAGATTTTATAGACTTTGTTCCATTACAAAAAATGAAATGTCCGCTATTATTCAATTAAGAAAACCTTAAAATATGTTGATATCCGTGATTATTCCGACTTATAATGAAGCGGATAATATTGAGAAATTACTCAAAAGATTAACTCAGATGACAACTTCTATTGCTACAGAGATTATTGTAGTTGATGGAGGAAGTGAAGATGATACCGTTAAAATTGCAGAAATATTTGATGTTTCTGTATATAAAAGCCCTCGAAAAGGTCGTGCTGCACAGATGAATTTTGGAGTAAAACAATCAAAAGGAGATATTTTACAATTCGTTCATGCGGACACTTTACCACCATTTTCTAACTTTGAAGATATTAGTTCGGCCGTAAAAAACGGCTACTCCGTTGGCTGTTTTACTTATTCTTTTGACTCCAAACATCCTTTGCTTCGAATAAATAGTTTTTTTACGAGATTCGATAAAATCTGGTGTAGAGGTGGTGACCAAGCTATTTTTGTGACCAGAAAAGTCTTTGATGAAGTAGGTGGCTATCGGGATGATTATTTGATTATGGAAGATTTTGATTTTATTAAGAAGGTACAAAGTAAATACCCTTTCAAAATCGTAAAGAATAACTGTATTGTATCAGCAAGGAAGTACCAAAACAATTCTTACCTGAAAGTTCAACTAGCCAATTTGAAAATTTTTAGGATGTATGACGCTGGAGCTTCGCAAGAATTAATGGCAGAAACATATCAGAAAATATTAAAAAAGTGGAATTAGAACTAGTTACTGGTTTCTGCTACCGCTGTTTCGATTAACAGAGCAGAAACCAGTAACCAGAAGCTAGTCATTTCTCATCACAAACCATTTGTAAGCGCGAACGCCAGACATAAGATCGGTGTGAATTTTTGAGCCTGCAACACCTGCGAATTCGGCAAAGGCCTTGGCAAAATTCTCGTCAATATCAGTTACGATGCGCTTTTCTTTTCTATCGCTATCTAATTCTATTGCTTTTACGACATTAGGTGCAATATCTTTTTTGCTCACCATTGTCATTCCAGAGTTGATGAGCTGCTGTTCGAGTATATCGATTTTTTCGTTGAGACGAATATCAGTACAAAGAAGAATACCGCCTGGACGAAGAACTCTTTTGATTTCTTGAAAGAAAATATCTACTGACCCGTAAGCATGACATGACTCAACATTGATAGCTACATCAAAAGAATTGTCCGAAAATGGTAGTTTTTCGGCATTTCCTTGAACGTAACTCAATCCTTCAACTTGGTGTACTTCGTTCGAAAAATCAACGGCATTTTGAGCCAAATCTAAACCTACCATGGTTTTAGGTTCTAAATATCGTTTGATGTGAGAAGCACCTCCGCCTCGTCCGCTACCGACTTCGAGCATATCTTTTCCTTTGACATTTCCTTCGAGTGCAAGGTAGTGATAAAGTTGTGCAGCATAGCGTTCTGGCTCGTCTTCGGGTTTCAATTCTAAGTGACTTCCGTCTAGTGGTTCGTAGCCGTAGTTCATAAAATGCCAGTCTTCGAGTCGATATTTTTTGGCTAAATATTCATAAATAGGTTTCCATGCTATTCGTCTGAATACAGGAATTTGACATAATGCTAAAAAAACTTTTGCAATCATTTAAGTAATGTATTAATGCAATTTTTTGACTTTGATGTCTAACAATTGCTAATTAAAGGTTAAAAATTAGATTAAATTTTGTTTATTTTGATTGGTAAAATTGGTTAGAGATTATTAAAAATAAGGATAAAAAAACGGAATAATTAATATAAGGGAGTAGGAAAAAAATAATGTACCCAATCTAGCTTTTTCTTTTCCATTTTAAAAAACATAAAAAATAGCTCCG
>CAKZLT010000704.1 GCA_937127195.1 uncultured Saprospiraceae bacterium | reverse complement strand
TTGCCAAATCAGTTGCTTCCACCTTTTTGACCGAACCAAAAGTCTGTAATAATTTCTCTGCCGTCTTTTCTCCGATACCTGTAATTTTGGTTAATTCCGTCTGTGTAAATGCCTTAGAACGCTTATCTCTATGAAAGGTAATTGCAAAACGGTGGGCTTCATCTCGGATTTGCTGAATGACTTTAAGCGTTTCGGAACGTTTGTTAATATATAAAGGTATCGAATCTCCTGGAAAGAAAATTTCTTCCAATTTTTTGGCAATACCTATAATGGTCACTTGATTCAGAATACCTAATTGATTCAAACTCTCAACCGCCGAACTCAATTGCCCTTTTCCACCATCAATCACAATCAATTGCGGCAGCGGTTTGCCTTCTTTCAATAACCGGCTGTATCTTCTATATACCACTTCTTCCATTGAAGCAAAATCATCTGGTCCAACCACCGTCTTGATATTATAGTGTCGATAATCCCGCTTAGAAGGTTTGGCATTTCTAAAAACAACCATAGAAGCCACTGGAAACGCGCCCTGAAAATTCGAGTTATCAAAACACTCAATATGAACAGGAACCGCATTCATACTCAAATCTTTTTTCATGGTAATCATTATCCGTTCTACGGAAGTCTGTTTACCTGTTTTGGCGAGTTCTTGTCGGTGTTTTTGGAGTTTGTAATATTTAACATTTTTCTCAGAAAGGTCAAGGAGTTTCTTTTTGTCACCAATCTTTGGAACGGTTACTTTTACCTTTTCATCAAAGTTCGGCAACTCTAGTGGAACAAGAATTTCGGGTGCCAGTGAGTTGAATTTCTCACGAATTTGTGGCACAACCAAGGTCAAAATATCCGCTTTATCATCATTCAAATTAAAAGTTAGTTCCTGCGTATAAGTATTGATAATTGCGCCATTAACAACTTTTAAGTAATTGACAAAACCTAATTTTTCATCTTGTTCAATCGAAAACACATCCATATCCGCGATATTCGGATTCACTACCGTCGATTTCCCTTGATAATCTTCAAAGGCTTCTAATTTTTCTTTTATCTCTTGCGCCTTCTCAAACGCTAAGTTTTCAACATGAATTTGCATTTCTTCTTTCAAATGCTGTTTCACTGAGCCAAAACGACCACGAAGCATGTTTTTGATTTGAGCAATACGTTGATTATAAGTTGCTTCATCTTCCAAACCTTCGCAATTACCTTTACAGTTCTTGATATGAAATTCTAGGCAAACTTTAAATTTTCCTTTGTTAATATTATTTTCAGATAGATTAAAAGTACAAGTTCTTAATGGAAACAGCTTACGTATCAATTCCAAAATCACTTTAATTTGATACTTCGATGTATAAGGACCAAAATACGTCGAACCATCTCGAATGACTTTTCTAGTAATAAAAACCCTCGGAAAACGCTCATTTTTGATACAAATATAAGAGTAACTCTTGCCGTCTTTGAGTTGAATATTATAACGCGGTTGGAATTTTTTAATCAAAGTAGCCTCCAATAATAACGCATCCTGCTCAGTTTCTACAATGGTGTAATCAATATGAGTGGCATTCTTGACAAGCGCAATAGTTTTGTTACGTTTATCTTTTCGGTCACTAAAATAAGAAGCTAATCGCTTTTTGAGGTTTTTGGCTTTACCGACATACAATATCGTCCCTTTGGCATTTTTAAATTGATAAATGCCTGGCTGATGCGGCAAAGTTGGTGCTATAAGTTGATAATCTTTATTCGTCAATGGATTATTTTTTATAAAAAAGAAAACAAAAAATACAAACGTAATTCAGTTTTTCGCTTATGGTGAAAAATACTCTTATGCGGCTTTATTTATTTTCAAAACTCTATCTAATTCGTTACTAATCAATTGAAGTTGAACTAAATCCACCTCTTGATTTTCATCTAATGATTTTATTAAAATTTCTATTTTTCGTTGTTGGTATTGTAACTTAACTTTTAATCCCAAACGAATAACATTTTTCAACTCATTATCAACATTTATTAGTTCTTTTTGGGATAACAAACTAGGTTGAAAGTTCTCTTCTAATTTGTCAATTGCAGTATCAACCGTGGATAAAACGCTATTTACATCTATTCTCTTTTCCATTTTTTCATTCATTTGTTTTTTTTAAAACATAGACAATAAGATATGATATTTTTGGTGTTTTTCAAAGTATTCTCATATAAAATAACAAGAATAACAATCTAAATATTCAATCTAAATTGAAGCTAATCAAATTTATTATTCCGATTTATATTAGGATTTTTTTTATTTTTAAAAATATTCAAACCATTTCTAAAAAAAACACATCAAAATATGAAAACGGTTCATTACAACATTCTATTCAGTCTATTGATTTTGGGTTTTATGAGTTGCGACGGTGAAGTAAAAACCCGAAATGAAGGCGGCTCTTTGATTGATGCAATCGAAGGTGAAGAAAAAGTAAATTTTTCGGAAACAGAAACTTTCTATGTTTTGGCATCAGGAGGATTACGACTACGCGCATCTGCGGATTTGACTTCTGAGAAAAAAGAAGTTTTATCTTATGGTTCAAAAGTAGAAGTTGCTCCTTTGAATGCCGTTCCGATTGACGCAGTGAGTGGCTTGAAAGGAAAAATGGTCAAAACTATGCAAGGAAATAAGGAAGGTTTTGCATTTGATGCATACTTATCTTCTATTCCTGTGCCAGAAGAAGGGCAAACTGCTGTTCAGTATGCGATGTCATTAAAAGGTAAAAAACTAGCTGCTGATTTTGAACAAATAGAATCTGCCGACGGAATGGAAGCAGAGGACGTTTTTACTATTCCAGCAAATAACTTTCAGGAAGCATTTTTGATTGGAAAAAAAGTAGATATTTTTGAAACAGATTTTGATTTATTAGAAAATGAAACGGCCAAATTAGTCATCCGAAAAGGTATGAAAACGCGCCAAATCAAAGCGCAATCAGACAGTGACGTAAAAGAAATTACAGGTAAAACGGGTAAAATCAAAGGTTTTGATGTCCCTTCAAAAGCAGGTGATAACTATTGGATGCGTTATATCACTTTTGAGTTTGACGACAATGATGATATTAAAGAGGTGAGTCTTCAAGTTGCTTACGAAGGCGGTTCTTGGACTTGTACATTAGCCAAAGAGGGCGAAAATTACGTTTTTAGAAAGGCTAGTATTGCCGATTAAATAAGTATTTTTTATAAAAAAGGAAGCTATTTTAAGAAATGGCTTCCTTTTGTTGTATAAGGAGGTAAGAAGTAAATATTTTCTAATAATACCGAAAATCTGATTTCTTTAAGTTGTTTTTTTTTATTAAAATGGTTTTCTAAATAAAAGAATTCTTTCTTTAGAGATTTTTTATCAAAGAGTTCCTTAAATATATTTACTACGTTTAATGGTTTAATTTTTTAAACCTTTCATTTAATTTTTTTAAAAAAAAATGATATGCAAATTACTGTAAAGGCGTTTACTTTAGTGATGCTCAGCGTGCTGATGAGTTCTTGCTTAGTGTCTAAGAAAAAATATGAATTATTACAAAGTGACTTAAAAGCCGCTAATGAAACAATTGCAAACTCTGATGCTGTTTTGTCGCGCTGCGAAGCTAAAGTCATTGATTATCAAAATAAATTGAATGCTTGCCTTCAACAAAAGACAAAGTTGCAAGGCGATGTCAATGGTATAAAAAAGGAAATAAAAATCCGTGAAGAACAATTAGCTGATGCCAAAAAGGAATTAGCTGACGCAAAAGCAATAAGAGATAAACAAATCAATCAAGTAGGTGATTTGACTGATTTATCTAATAAAGCAAGTGATAACATCAAAGAAACATTAGCTCAATTGGGTAAAAAAGATAGTTATATCCAAATGCTACAAATGGCTAAAACACGTGCGGATTCTATTAATTTGGCTTTAGCTGTCAACTTAAAAAGTGTTTTGAAGGATGGAATTGATGATAATGATGTTGAAGTAAAAGTTGATAAAACAGTCGTTTTTATCAATATTTCTGATAAAATGCTTTTTAAGAGTGGTCAATATACTTTGACTTCACGAGCAGATGAAGTACTTCAAAAAATCGCTACTATCATCAAATCTCGCCCAGAATTGGAAGTCATGGTTGAAGGTTATACAGATAATGTTCCGATGAGTAATGATTGTATTAAAGATAATTGGGAATTGAGTGTGAAGCGTTCAACTTCTGTTGTAAAAGTTTTGCAAGGTAAGTACAAAATCGACCCAAATCGCTTAATTGCGGCTGGTCGCGGTCAATATAATGCTTTGGCTGATAATGCAACAGCCGTTGGTCGAGCTACGAATCGTCGTACTCGTATTATCATTTTACCAAAGTTAGACCAGTTTTACGACTTGTTAAACCCAAATGTTGTTCCTAAGTAAAAGGTTTTGAGTTGTGGGTTTCGAGTTCGCTACCGCTATTAGCGTAAACTAGTAGCAGTAGCCAACTCGTAAGCCTATATCAGCAGTAAAATTTCAAGTAAAATGAAAAATATTATAGTTGCCATTGATGGTTATTCTTCTTGTGGAAAAAGTACAATTGCTAAAGGTTTAGCTCAAAAATTAGATTATATCTTTATTGATACAGGAGCTATGTATCGAGCGACAACCTTGTATTTTTTGGATAATGGCGTAGATTTTAATGATTCAAAAGCTGTTGAAACTGCCTTGAATAATATTTCTATTCATTTTGAAAAGAAAGGAGACCAAATTATTACATTTTTGAATGGTCAAAATGTAGAAAACGATATTCGAACAATGCGTGTTTCTCAATCCGTAAGCCCTGTCGCTACGATTTCTGCCGTTCGTCGAGCTATGGTTCGCGAGCAACAAGCAATGGGAAAATTAAAAAATGTAGTTTTAGATGGTCGAGATATTGGAACCGTTGTTTTTCCAGATGCGGAACTTAAATTATTTATCACCGCAGATCCAGATATTCGCGCTCAACGTCGCGTTTTGGAATTAAAAAAGAAAGGGCAAAAAGTTGATTTTAAAGCTGTAAAAACTAATCTTTTAGAGCGAGATCACATCGATTCTAGTCGAGCGGATAGCCCTTTGAGACAAGCTGATGATGCCACTGTAATTGATACAACTCATTTACAGTTAGAAGAACAATTGGAAATGGTCTATGAATTGGCGTTAGAGAAAATTGAAAGGTAGTTGATTTGAGTTGCGAGTTGGCTACCGCTATTAGCATGAACTAGTAGCGGTAGCCAACTCGCAACTCGCAACGCCCTTATTCTTCTACAATATCCCAAGTATGATCAGCTAGTAAACGAACCTTCGCAACATAATTTTCGAAAGGCATTCCTCTTTTTCCCCATTCGTTTTGTCCAACTAATGACAAAACTGACTTACCATCTTGTCTTTCATATAAATGATAAACATGACTAATCAATGGCTGAAAGCTCATGTCCGCTTGATAAACTTGCTCTGAAATAATCTTTCGTTGCTTGATTTTTTCAGCTTGAGAAGCCAATAGTTCCATTTGTTTATAAAGCTGAGCCATTTGCATATCCGTCTGCTGCTCCATTGCTTCAAGTGCATTACCTTTGATGCTTCCTTTATCTATTGGTTTGATAACGGCTCCACCAACGGTATGTGCGTAAGGCAACAAACCTGGATTCTCTGCAATTTTATCTTTATCTATTGGATTATGAAATTCCTTTTTTTCGTCTGACATAGTTATAATGAATGAATTAGAGTATGATAGAATGAATGAATATTGATACTCGCTTCATCTAACACAAAAGTAGCAAAATTGTTATTTTTCAAAATAAAAAATACGAATAAAATAATCAACACTTGCAATTCGCGTCCTTAATCAGGATATTTGTAAGATATGGCGAATATTACACAATATCAGCATGAAGAACGGATGGATAAGTTTCGGATATATTATAACGAAACTATTCACCCTGAATTATTGCTCTTAGAACGCCGACGCAAAAAATTAGTACTTTGGATGGTGGTTGCGGTTGCTACTATTATAGGTTTAGCTTATTTGACTTATGCTGCTCATATTTTTGCTTTATCATTATTGATTTGGATGCCTGCCGTTGTCTTTGGTTCAATAGTCGCTTACAAAATGCAAAAATTCAGAGATGCATTCAAACCCAAAATTGTAGATTTAATATTGGACTTTATAGATGAAGGTAAAAAAAGAGAAGAACCTGCTGCCGTTTATAAAGATATGGATGCTGCACGTAGAAGGCTTCGCTATGATTACCAAAAGTTTATTCCTATCGAACGTTTCCAACAAAGTGGTATTTTTATGGAGCCACCTACTTATTACAAAGGTGAAGATTATATAGAAGGTAGTGTTGGTAGTGCTCATTTTGAGATGTGTGAATTGGATGTCAGGAAGTTATCCTATGTTAGACCTGGAGAAGACACCATATTTCGAGGTGTGTTTTTTTATTCTAATTTTCATAAAATAGCTGATGGTACAGTCGTAATTATCCCTGATGATAAACGACAATTCTTGATGTCCACCATCAAAGGAATGACCAAAATAGGTGGAATGCAATACCCGATTGATGAACCTGAGGGCTTTGATGAAGAGTTTTTGGTTTATACTAATATTGATTTTCCTATCGAAAAATTATTGTCTCCAGAAGTTTTTCAATCCATTCTAAGTTATAAATTACGAACAGGAAAAGATATTTATGTTTCGCTCGTTCGCTCTGAAATTTATATTGCGGTGTCTCATTCTGAGGATATTTTGGAGCCTAATTTCTTTCGCTCCAATGCCCGTTTTCAGTTGGTTCGAGAGTTTTTTGAGGATTTAATGTTGATTATCGCAATTATCGAAGATTTTGATTTGCATTATTGATTTTTTGGCTTTTGGTTTAGCCTTTTTGAACCGCAAAGAGATAAAGAGAACAGTTTATACAGAAATGACGTAGCCGCCCTCTGGCGGCTGTGGGCAATTTTGCTATTGTTGTGGGTAGTGTTCTTTTTCTTCTTCAAACTTAAAGGTAGGTTGAATTTGGTATTGTTTTATTCTATTTCGAGCCAATTCACAATATTCAGTACTCATATCTATTCCTATAAATTCTCTATCAAGTTGATATGCTACTTTGCAAGTTGTACCACTTCCACACATTGGGTCAAGAACAATATCTCCTTTATTTGTCCATGACTTTATATGGTCTCTTACAAGTGCTGACGGAAATGGAGCTGGATGTCCTTTTGCTTCTTGGTCTTCTGCCTTTTTGCCAACTACATATTCCCAAATATTCCCTTTTATCTTTTGCTTTTTAACAGGATTAGCTAATTTTCCTCTTTTTTGTTCACCCTTTGAATAGTTTTTATAAGTTGTTCCTTTTAGTTTTAATCCTGCGTGAATACAGTCTACCATTATAGGATTATTTGTTTTGACTTTTCCCTTACTAAATACAAACATATACTCGAAAATGTTGTTATATCTCTTTCTGTATATTTGAGGGATTGGATTAATTTTTTG
>CAKZLT010000703.1 GCA_937127195.1 uncultured Saprospiraceae bacterium | reverse complement strand
ATGGACTATAACGAATTAGACCTTTGGCATTTGATAAAACAACAGCGCCATTTTTTGATAAATTCAGCGCACGAACTTCCAAATCAGTCAATTTCGGGCCTAAATCAATTCTTATAAACTTTGTTTGATCGAACTTCAGTAATCCTTCCGTAGAAGCCAACCAAATAATACCTTCATCATCAAAAGCAATATCATTAATCGCAAAATCCTCATCTACTTCAAACTCCAAGTCTCCACTAATATTCTTAAAATCTCCAGCTCCTTCATCAAATATATACAAGAATGAAGTGCCTCCAGTAGCTCCTACATATAGTCGAGCATCACTACTTTGCCTAACTACATTAGCTATAGTAACCAGTCCTTTATCTTTTCCATACTCTATAATACTTCCATCTTCTCTGATTTTACGAATACCCTCTTTTCCATCTTGACAAACCCAAATATTATTACTTTTATCAGAAGAAATAGAAAAAATATAACGCCCTTCATCCTTGAAGTCAAAAGTTCTTAAACGTTTTTTATCCTTTGTTAAATGAACCTGCTCTTTAGAAGCAATCCATACTTGATTTCCCGTAGATGCTAAACTTGTAATATAAAACTCCTCATTATCCAGATAACGACCAAAGGACAATGCCTTAAATTCATCTTTTTCTATCTGATAAATACTTCTTTGGTCAGCAACATAAACCACTCCATCAGCATTAGAAGTAATTGCCTGTACATAGATATTTCTTTCATCCTCATTAATCTGATTATACTGAAACGGAAGTTCTTGCAATAAATGCAATCCTTCTGTTGAGTTAATCCAAAGGTCATTGTTACGACTCAGATAAATACGATTAAGCTCCGCAAAGTTTGTATTTTCTATTTTTTTGAAAACATAACCATCCTTCGATTTAATTACTCTATAAACCCCATCTTGCCATGAAGCGATATAAGCATTATCAAAATCTTTAAAAGCAATACTAGAAACATTTATATCTATGTCTAGTTTCGTAACCGACGTAATCTTTCGGAAAGATGAGGTTTCTATTTCATACATTCCTCTAAAAGTCGCTATCCAAAGTTTATTTTTATCAACTTTAAGAATGTCATTAATTTCTTTTACTTCAACACCTAATGGTACATATTCAAACTCATCCTTGACTTCATTCCAAGCGAATAAATGCCCCGATTGAGAAGTCATCCAAAGATTTCCATAACCATCTTCTGCAAAATCAAAAGCTCTCAAAAATCCTTGCGGCTTATATTTTAATGGAATAGGATAACGTTTTTGAATCCTTCCATCTTTGAATCTAACTACCGACTCTGGCTCACTAATCCACCAATTTAAGGCTGCATCTTGATAGACTCCCTTAGGATACCAAACACTTGTATCTGTGACACCATCTCTAATTCCTCCAATAATAGTCTCTATCCGAACGGTATCTACTTCATTAATAATTTCAGCGATTCCCAAATCTGTCGTTAATAATATACGACCATCGTTCGTTTTAGATATATTTTTTGTAAAATGACTTGGCAATATCTCATCTCCAAATGTGATAAAATCAGAACCATCGTAGCGAGTAACGCCTTCATCACTTCCTATCCAAATAAAACCAAATTCGTCTTGAGTTGTCGCTTTTGTCAAATCAATCGGCAAACCATCTTCTACTAAGTATTGCACAATGCGATACTCTTGCCCATGAAGCGAAAAGCAACTGAGTAGAAATATAACTGTATTGATGAGTAATTTGTAATTAGATTTCATGTAATGTATAGTAGTGTTTTATTGTTTGGCAACTCTTTATCTAATGTTGTTTTTTTTATAAAAAAAATCAAAACACATAGTTCATAAAAGCAGGAACTAAGTTATTGGTATTTAACACTTTAAAAAATACTGATTGTAACGGCTTGCAGTGATAACTATAATTAAAAG
Source organism: uncultured Saprospiraceae bacterium (assembly GCA_937127195.1). Classification (GTDB taxonomy): domain Bacteria; phylum Bacteroidota; class Bacteroidia; order Chitinophagales; family Saprospiraceae; genus CAKZLL01. The sequence continues at coordinate 5,532 of CAKZLT010000703.1, read as the reverse complement.
GTGGCGTACCTAAAGGCACTTTTAAGCTAAAAAAGCATCAATTTCTACAAACAGTGCCGCAGCTCTGCTGCTAATGAAACCTATTATATAGCAGCAGAGCTGCGGCACTGTTTGTAGAAATTGGCTATAAATGTCGAATAAAGCGCCTTTAGGTGCGTCACTGCAAAATGTTACAAGCAGAAAAAATAAAATTCTTATTTCTTATGTCTAATCCTATATTAAGAATTCTATTATTTTATAATGAGTTAATTACAATAATTGTCATTCAAAAAAAAAATTATTATGCTAATATAATTAAAAAAAAATGAATATATATTTTTACTATTAAAAAAATAAATCTCAACCATACTGCATATAACTTATAAGTCATAAAAACATTTAAGAACCATGATTATTAGCTTCTCAAAAATCCAACTTTTATAAAATTAAAAAACATAAAAAAACACCTAATCCGCCTGCTAATAAAGTGCTTAACAAATTAACTTGATTGTTATCCAAAAAACCTTTTCTCTGCAAAGTTGCGCCAAAATAAGAATCTGATAAATTCCCTAACAAACCTATCATTACTATCATCAAAAAGGAACTATCCCATCCTCTAAATATGATATATAAACAGCCAATCAAGCAACTTCCAACTAAGCCAGCCAAAGTTCCCTCTAGACTAATTGCTCCATCTAACCCCCTTTTGTCTGCCTTCCAAGTAATAATATTATAATACCTTTTTCCAAAAACATTTCCTAATTCTGATGAAAAAGTATCCGAAGTCGCCGAAGCTATCGAAGCCAACATTCCAATTTCAAAAATCAACTGATAATCAGCCATTAACCAACCTAAAAGCCCACAAACTCCAGCTACACCACCATTTGATACAGCATTAATAATCGTTCGTTTTCCTTCATTCTCTTGTTCCAGCTCCAAATTTTTTTTTTGCTCTTTTCTAAATTGAGAGACCAGTGTTCCTGCTACAAAAAACAATGTTAAAGTCGCTATTCCTAACCATTGACTTCCCAAAAACATAGCAAAAGTTATCAAACCTCCTACAATCGCTCCCAATCGATCTATCTTACCCGTCAGTAAGCTACCGATAGTTAATATCAAAGCCGCCGTAAGCCCCAATAACCAATTTTCAGGTAATTCCATATTTCATTTTTTATTTCTCTTTTTAATCTTCATCACTTAGTAGTCAGTCAAGTTATTTTTTGGACGTTACTTAAGCTATTTTTTCAGATATTCATCAAACAGCATTCGCGTAATTCCATCTGCTAAGCCTTTTTTCGGCACATATATTTCCTGGCAATTTGCCCAACTCATCACATTTCTAAAAATATTGGCCGCAGGTACAATTACATCAGCCCTATCTGTTTTCATATCATAGCGGCGAATACGTTCTTCTAACGAAAGCGGCTCCAACTCTCTATACAAACGCTCAATCTCAACAGAAAGTAACGGCGTATTTTTTGGTCTTTTAGTGATTTTAAAAATCTTACTAATATTTCCACCCGTTCCAATTCCCGCCAGATTTTCCAATTTTTCAGTATTTGCAATCACCCAATCCTGCATTTCAATCCATTTATTCACGGTAACTAGACCATTCAACAAACGAATCGTTCCTATTTTAAAAGATTTAGAAGCTATTACTTCCTCCTTTTTAAAAATACTTACCTCCGTACTACCTCCTCCAACGTCTATATATATATATGGTCTATTTTTGTCCAGTTTTTCGGTAACCTGCGTACTATATATAATACGTGCTTCCGAATGCCCTGGCAAAATTTCAATATTCAAATTTGAAGCTTTTTTTACCCTTTTTATAATCTCCTCACTATTCCTTGCTTCACGCATTGCAGAAGTCGCAAAAGCTCGATATTCAGATACTTCATAAGCCTGCATTGTATGAAAGTAAGCTTGCATTGTATGTGTCAAACGGTCTATACTTCGCTGAGATAGCTCGCCATTTACAAAAGCATCAAACCCCAAACGCAACGGTACACGCACTAATGCTGCTTTTTTGAAGTAAACCTCCCCTTCTTTTTCCAATCCCGTTACACTCGTTATTAATAATCGCGCAGCATTTGAACCTATATCTATTGCCCCAAATCTTATTTCTTTCATTCCTTTGGTATTATTTCTCCTTTTTTTAAAATGACATTTCAGAATTGCTGTTATTGCATCAATAATCCAAGAATATAAGTATTTTTTAGAAAAAAATTAAAACAATAGACTTTATTCTAAAATGGTTTTGTAATGAATGGAAATTTAGCTTTTAAAACTACTCTTCGTTGGTAAAAGCGGAGTTTAGCCGTGCTAAATGAGCATTTTGCCAACGAAGAGTAGTTTTAAAAGATAATTTAGCTTCATACAAAATTATTTAGAATAAAGTCTAATAGTAAAGGGACACAAATAAAATATTTAAAACATTTGTATCTCAATTAATTTTATTTCTAAAAAAATAATCGTTAAATATCTGAAAAAGGATTAATCTACTACGGCACATAGACAAACGTTTTTATAAAAAAGAACGCATTCAGATGATAAAATCATTAAATCTTTTCCATCCAAGTAATTTTATCTTTAATTTTTAATTGAAACAAAGCGAATTGCTTACATTTACAATCTAAATCGAAAGAATAATAATTTTCAGAGAACCTTATTTTCTCAATACATCAGTGAATTATTTTTAATTCATTAATCATTGTAACTAATATCATGGACGTTAATAAAGCAAAATCTTACTTAAAAAAAATAAATAGACTATTCGACGGAATAGAGCAAGATAATGGAGAGATTTCAAAAATTGAAAAAGATTTGATGTTATCTTACGTCAGAGATTTTTACGAAACTTTTTTTGATGATAAGAAAACGGTTATTGCTCCTCAGCCAGAACCTGTTGCAGTTGCGCCAAAGCCTAAACCTCAATACAAACCTGCCGAAACCGTAAGAATAGAACGTCAACCAACTCCAGAACCGAAACCACAGCCTAGATATGAGCCTAAGGTAGAACCAAAAGTTGAACCTAAGCCAATTGAATTTGAGGTAGAAATGCCCAAACCAAAACCTAAGCCACAACCTATAATTGAACCAAAACCTGTTCAAGCTAAAGTCGAAACACCTCATTTTCAGGATGAAATTCCGAAAATAAAAGTCATTCCAAAAATTGAAGTGCCTACGGCTAGAGAGATTTTTAGAGAACCTGTTCAGCAACCAAAGCCAGAAGTTCCTGCCGTTCAGTCAACACATCAACCTGTGAGTTTTGATGAGTTTGATGTATTATTTGAGGCAGAAAAAGCAACAGATTTATCACAAAAATTGAGTCAATCAAAAGTGCTTAATCTAAGAAGTGCCATGGGAATCAATGAACGATTCTTGATTCAGAACGAACTTTTTGGTGGGAACAACGCTCTTTTTAATGATGCCATTGACAAGTTAAATAGTTTTGACAACTTCATACAAGCCAAAGCTTATGTTATAAAAGAGCTTGCACCACAAAATGAATGGTTAGATGAAAAACGCTTAAAACGTGCTAAATCATTTATCAAAACTATCAATAGAAGGTACAAATAGCCGAAATCATACCGTTGGCGAGACCAATTATCTACTAATTTATGAAATAACACGGGCAGAATTGTTCGTGCTATTTCATAGAAATATGATTTTTATGAAAAAATAATAGCTTAAGCAGCTATTTCTATAAAAAAAACGATTCATAATCAGTATAAGTATTGAATATTTAATTGTAAATTCGTAATTTTGCGCCCTATGTGGAAAAAATCAAGCATTCTATTAGTTTTAGGTTTAGTAATGACATTCATTTCTTGCCAATCTACTTATGATAAACTTCTGACAAGTACCGATAATGAGCTAAAATTAAAAACAGCTAACGAGTATAATGAAACAGGAGAATATTATAAAGCTCAAATGCTATATGAGCAAGTCATGCCTTTCTATCGTGGTACGCCACAGATTGATACTGTTTATTTCAACTATGCTTATACCCATTATAAGTTAGAGAATTACATTCTTGCGTCTTATTATTTCAAGAACTTTACGCAGACATTTACCAATAGTGTTTTTTCGGAAGAAGCTGCTTACATGACAGCTTTCTCCAATTACCAAATGTCTCCTAATCTGAAATTAGACCAAACTTATACTTTCAAAGCAATTGAAGGTTTTCAATTTTTTGCAAATAAGTACCCTACAAGTGAGAAAGTAGCTACTTGTAACTCACTTATTGACGAAATGCGCAAAAAACTAGAAGAAAAAGCAGTTGAAAATGCAGAATTGTATTATCGATTAAGTAATTATCAATCAGCAGATAAGGCATTCAAAAATTTATTGATTGATTATCCTGAAAGTAAGGATGCAGAAAAAATTAGATACCGAATAGTACAAGCATCTTATAAGCAGGCTGAAAATACAATCGAATTGAAGCAAGTTGAAAGATACGAAACGGTCATCAAAAATTGTAACTCGTTCAAATCAAAGCATTCAGAAAGTGATTACAGCAATCAAGTAGAAGCGATTTTGAAGGATTCAAAAAGTAAAATTGCTCGTTTGACAGATTCTTCTACAGTAGGAGAAAAATAGGAATTCTTTTTTAATAAGTGAAGAATTTTCAAAAAATAATAATAAAATTTCTTTTGTCTTTAAGATATAAAGAATTCAGTATCAATAACATATATAAGCGCAGACATAGTATGAATGATATTAAAACGTTAGCACAAGGTGTATTTAATGATACTACACCTAGAGATATTTCAAGAATGATTCAGGATACAGATAATATTTATCTGACTCTTGCTATCATTGCCAAGCGTGCAAGTCAGATTTCAAAACAATTGAAAGAAGAATTGCATTCTAAATTAGAAGAATTTGCATCTTCTTCAGAAACTTTGGAAGAAGTGAATGAAAACAAAGAACAAATAGAAATATCTAAATTCTATGAACGTTTGCCTAGCCCTGTGTTATTGGCAATCAACGAATTCTTAGAAGACAAAATTCACTATCACTTCAAAGAAACAACGGATGAAGAAGATAGAAGAGCAGCTAAGCCTTATAGAACTGGCGGTGGCGGTAAGAGATATTAATCTACCTGATAAAGGTCAAATTACCTCTATCAACTTTTTTTAGTAAAAAAAATAAACCTTCAAGGCATCAAAACCTTGAAGGTTTATTTATTTCAAATTGCTAGTTTCTAGTCAGCCACTAAAAACCAGTAACCAGATTTAACTATTCAACTACAATCTAGTGAAAGGAAAAAAAATTTTACTCGGAATATCAGGCAGTATTGCAGCTTATAAAGCCGCTTTCTTGACACGTTTACTTATCAAGCAAGGTGCAGAAGTACAAGTATTAATGACTCCCGCAGCCACTTCATTTATTACACCTTTGACACTTTCTACCTTATCCAAACGCCCCGTTATACACGAAATCAGTTCAGAAGAAGGCTGGAATAATCATGTCGATATGGGACTCTGGGCGGATGCCATGATTGTTGCGCCGACAACTGCAACGACCATTTCCAAAATGGCAAAT
>CAKZLT010000702.1 GCA_937127195.1 uncultured Saprospiraceae bacterium | reverse complement strand
ATTTTGACGTTATAATACAATTTTCACTAATTATGTATTAAGAATCATCTTTGAGAATTATTACCTTGTACAACTATTTGCATTGATAATCTATTAATTACATTTTTTAATGTTGATTTTTGTTATTATTAAGAAAAAAAAATGGTTTCCAAAATCAGATTTTGCTGTTATTTTTGCAGCCAAATAAAAAATGTTAAAATCAACTTTTCTCAATCACCTCTATACCAAATAAAATGCTGAATTTGATAGTAAAGCTATTAGGAAAAAAAATAGAAAGGCAGTCAAACCTTGTTTTTTTGTCTAAAAATTTGGAACGCAAAGTTTTATATGACATCTACTTACCTCCAAAATATAGCGAAAATCCGCGTCCGCTTCCTTTATTGGTTTTGAATGACGGGCAAGACTTAGAGCGAATGAAGTTTGTTAAAATACTTCAAAAATTATACTTCTTTCGCCAGCTTCCTCCCATTATGGTAGTCGGTATTCAAGCAGGTGACCGAATGCAGGAATACGGTACAGCACATCAAGCGGACTATGCTCAGAGGGGTTCAAGGGCAAAAGCATATAATGACTTTTTAATAATGGAATTTTTACCTTTTTTAGAAAAAAAGCATAAAATCAAAGCCAATCCTAGTCAAAGAGCAATTGCTGGATTTTCTCTTGGAGGTTTATCTTCTTTTGATTTAGGTTGGAAAAATAGTACTGTTTTTGGTAAAATAGGTGTGTTTTCGGGCGCGTTGTGGTGGCGTTCAGCGGCATTTAGAGAGAGTGAACCTGATGCCGATAGAATCATACATAATATGGTAGCGGATTCTAAAGAACATAAAAAATTAAAGTTTTGGTTACAAACAGGAACAAACGACGAAACTGATGACCGAAATAATAATGGCATCATCGACTCGATTGATGATACAATGGATTTGATTATTGAATTGAAATTGAAAGGTTATTCGGATAACGAAATTAAATACGTCGAAGTCGAAGGCGGCGAACACAATCCCGATACTTGGGGCAAAGTAATGCCGCAATTTTTGAAATGGGCGTTTGGCTAGGTTCTAGATGCTGGTTACTTGTTACTAGATGCTGGTTTCTGCTGCCGCTGTTTTGGCTAATCGCGGTAGCAGCATCTAGTAACTAGCATCCAAAAAAACCACCTAATATTTCTAATTCCTGACCTTTGGTCGGATTTCCTGCTAATAGAGGTATCGCTTTTCCTATCAATTCTCTGACTCCAGCAAGATTTAAGGAGTTATCATGGTCTTCTTTGCTGTCCCAAATTTCGGTTACACAAACTTGGTTTGCTTGATTTGTGTCAAAACTAACGGCATATAATCGACAACCTTGAGCTGATTTCATTAAATCGGCAGCTTCTAATAGTATTTCTGCTAGTTGTTCTTTTTGCCCTTCTTTGGCTTCAAACCCGCCTTGTAGTCCATATAAAGTTGATTTTTTCATAAAAAGCACTTATTTTTTCACTATTTAGAACCGAGAGACGAAACCGTCTTTCTAGTTAGTTATTTTTTAAATAAAATACGATAATCATCACTTCTAAATCGTCTAATTATCCGAAACAACATTCGGTTAATGACCACTAATAAAATACCATAACTAGCAATTTGTATAGCAAATATCTTCCAAATAACGCCATCCATTTCACTATTAAAAGCTTGTCCTGCCATTATTCTTAAAGCATCACTTTGATAAAATAGATACATTAATATAGTCGAAATAGAGATGATTATGAACCCAAAACTAATGGAGATAAAAGAAAGGCGTCCCCAGTTTTTGTATTTTAATAAACCAATAGAACTGACTAGAAAAAATATACTAAATCCAATTATAGCTATAAATGCTATCATCATCATTAGGTATATATCAAAAAAATCTTGGTAAACTTCGGAAGTTTCATCTCCAAAAAAATTCTTGATATAAATCACTTCCTGTCAGAACGAATAGCTTTATCACTTGTAATCCTAAAAAATAAATTAATAAACTTGATGCCATTACGCCTATCCAGCCGACCGTTGATACAAAGACTTTTTTGTTTAATAATAAGTCATTATTAGTGTTCATTCTGTTTTTTTAGAGCGTTTTGAATTAGCATTTTATTATACATTTAAAGATAAATAAAATTAACAACTCTCAGGGTATCTGATTAAGGAGGGTGTAACTCCGTTTTTCGCTTATGGTAAAAAACTGAATTACACCCATTAAGGACTCTCAGGGTATTTTTATATTAAGTACGTGAGCAGAAGTAATGACGTAATTATAAGGAAGTATTTTTTTTGTTCTATGATTTTTTAAAATTGTGAGTATAGCGAGCTACACGAATATTTTTCAAAGAAATAGAGCAGAAAAAAGACGAGTTAGAATACGGGATTACTTTTGCTCATGTACTTAAAATCGTTTGCTTTTAGAATTAATTCTAGGGATTAATTTGATGTTTTTCAATACTTTCCAGCCATTTTTTACCAAAAAAAACTAATCCAAAAAGAATTATTAGTTATTAATTGCTCATTATTAATTAACAGAACCCTTCGTTTAAGTCATAAACGTTACAAAAAGCAAAAAATATAATTGATTTAAATAGTTGAAAATTAATTTAACATGAGTTATAGTTGGTGATTTTGTCATTAACCGTTAAATTGCGACACCTATTTAAAGTCAAATTGAACTTATTTTATATATTATATTTATACTTTATATGAAATTTACTTTTCTGATTTTGAATAATATTAATTAATATTACATGAGTTATTCTGGATTTTGTTATCACAGAAATATTTAAAAACACAATTAATTTAAGTCATTTTTTTATAAAAAGCTAAAATAACATTCAATTATTCTAGCCTTTTACAAACAAAAAAACTTTTATTTTCAACAAAGAAAATGAAAAGATGATGGTTAATTGTCTCATTCGGATTAGTTTTTTTAATGATTAGCAAACAAAAACAGGCTATAATGAGATTTAAAACTTTACTTCTTATCCTTACCATTATTGCCACAGTGAATACTGTCAAAGCACAGGACTTTCACTATACGCAATTTGACATGTCGCCTTTGACACTTAACCCTGCTTTGACTGGTGCTTTTGAAGGTACATTTCGAGTTGGTGGTATTTATCGTGATCAATGGGAAAGCGTATTAGGCAGCAATTCTTTCCGAACGCCGTCTATTTATATTGACGCGCCTATTATTCGTGGTTTTTCTAAAAAACACTGGGTTGGTGTTGGTGTATCATTTTTGAATGACCAAGTAGGTGCTTACAAATATCAAAATACACTGGGAGGTCTATCTCTTGCATACCATATTGGTATAGGCGAAAAAACGACCATCTCATTAGGTGGGCAGTACAGTCAAGTACAACGTCGATTTGATCGTTCTGCTTTACAGTTAGCTGGCGATTATGATTGGGTGACCGATTCATTTGCTCCAGGTGGTGCTAGTGAAGGTAGCTTACAAAGTAATGTTAATTTCGGAGACATCGGAGCTGGCTTGAGTTTTAGTACAGCCGCTGGTACAAATGACAAAGTTCGTATCAAAGCTGGTGTAGGTGCAGCACATTTGAACGCGCCTGTTCCTGGTATGAATACTGCGACAGAAGCAGAAGCATTACCAATTCGTATTACAGGTCATGCTAATGTAGATATTGACTTAACTGAAAGATGGGTTTTATCTCCTGGTGTAATGTATCAAACAATGGCTGGCGCACAAGAAATCAATGCAGTAGCAATGATTGGTTACCGTTTAAAAGATAATTTCTTATTACAATATGGTCAAGGCTTACGCTTCGGTGATGCTACAAATGCCATTATTGCTGTTCAGTACAATAGGCTAAGAGCAGGAATTAGCTATGATATTAATATATCAAGTTTAAATAACATAACTAGTTCTCAGGGTGGATTTGAGTTAGGAGTATCTTATATAGCACACATATTCACTGAGCCTAAATCGAAGCCTGTTATTTTCTGTCCAAGATTCTAATATTAAGTACAATGGCAGAATGAGTAAATGACAGAATGAGTGAATAGCCTTTAATAATCAATATGTTATATCACTTTTAATGTTAAATTAATTTTGTTCGACTACTTATTATTGATTGTACCTGATGATGAAAGGCTTCTCTTGGGCATTGCCTAGAGAAGCCTTTTGTCAAGTTTGGTAGCCAATACCTATATTTTCTATTAAAATAAATAGCTATTTTTTAAAAATATTATAAAGATGAAAAAAATAATTTTCCTTTTTTCTGCTTTAATTTTAACGGCATCTTTCGCGATAGGACAACCTTTGAGAGGAACTCCTTTGAGTGAAAAACAAAAAGAAGTCCAAGAGCAAGATGGATTGACGAACTACTTTTACTCTGTCAAATGGGCTAAAGAGGTTAGAAAAAAATTACCAAAAGATACAGAATCATTGCGCTCAATGGCTTTCAGTGAGTTGGGGATGCGCGATTATACTGCGGCTTCTGTTGCTTTCGATGAATTGTTGAAAGGCGACGAAAAAGACCAAAAATATCAAGAAGATAGATTCTATTACGCTCAGGCGTTAAAAATGGCTGGTAAGTACTCAGAGGCTAAAACGCAATTTGAATCTTATGCCAAATATGGTAAAGACGTAACGAATAAAGCCTTAGCCTCGGTAGAGATAGAAGGTATCAAAATGGCAACTGGCGCGAAGAAAAACGCTGCTATTATTACTAAAAATATCGGAAACGAAATCAACTCGGCTAATAGTGAGCTTTCTGCTGTTTATACAGGAAAAGACGAAATCTACTATTCTGCTTTGAGTGGTGATGAGTTGATTGAGTTGAACGAAGATGGTAAACCGACAAGTTCTAAAATCAAGCAAACGCATAATCAATTATTCAAAAGTACTGGAAGTAACGGTTCTTGGAGTAAGGGACAAGCATTAGAACAAGTGATTAATAAAGAAGGTATTCATAATGCACACGTTGCTTTCTCTGCTGATGGAAATGCTTTGTATTTCTCTCGTTGTCAGTTACAGGGAATGACTTCTACTTGTGATATTTATGTTTCTTTCAAAAGCGGTGATAGCTGGGCAGATGCTCAAAAGCTAGAAGGCGGTATCAATGGAGAATTCACAAGTAAGCAACCAACTACTGGTAAAATCAATGGTCGCGATGCTATCTTTTTTGCATCTAACATGACTGGCGGAAGCGGTGGTTACGATATTTACTATGCAGTTCAACAAGATGGAGCTAAATTCGGAACACCTGTTAACTTGGGTGAACCTGTAAATACTATCGGTGACGAAGAAACGCCTTTCTACGCGGCAGAGAAATTATACTTTAGTTCTACTGGTCTTCCTGGATTTGGTGGTTTAGATGTATTTTCTTCTAAGCAATCGGGTGTTACATTCTCTGAGCCTAAGAACTTAGGTGCTGACGTGAATACTTCAACGGATGATTTGTATTACTCAGTTGATGAAACTGGTTACAAAGCATTAGTAGTTTCTAACAGAACAAGTAGCAACTCTATCAAAAGCCCAACTTGTTGTTATGATATTTATACGGTTGATTACCCAATTCCAGTTGATGTCAACTTAGAAGTATTGGCGTTTGATGATAAAGGAGCTGAATTGACGGGTGTAACTTTAGCATTAGTTGAGTCTAGTGATAAAGACGAGCAAACGAACAAAAGAGGTAACTTTTTCTCTTGGAATGGTATCAAAAAAGAAGTTACTTATAAGGTAATGGCGACAAGAGAAGGTTATAAGCCTGCTGAAATCGAAGTTTCTACTAAAGGTATTGGTAAGTCAATTACTTTAAAAGAAAAAATTACTTTAGAAGAAATCGTTATTGTTGACTTGAATGTATTGGCATTCAGTACAGCAGGAAAATCTTTGAATGGTGTAACTGTTCAGTTAGAGCAAGTTGGTGGTGCTAAAGACAGCAAAACAAATGCTTCTGCTAATGCTTTTGATTGGAAAGACTTAAAAAGAGGCGTTACTTATAAGTTATTGGCAACTAAAGAAGGTTACAAACCAGCAAGTGCCGAGTTCAATACAAATGATATTGCTAAGTCAAAGTTAATTAAAGAAACTTTGAGTTTGGAGGAGATTATCATTGTATCGAAAGAACGCCCTTTACGTTTGCCAGGTATTAACTTTGATTTAGGTAAGCATGCTATTCGTGAAGATGCGAAGCCATCTTTGGATAAGTTAGTTAGATTGATGAAAGATGTTCCTGCAATTACTAAGCTTGAGATTGGTGCACACACGGATTCTCAAGGTGGAGATGCAGCGAATCTAAGATTATCTCAACGTCGTGCTAATTCTGCGGTTCAATATTTAATTAGTCAAGGAATTGCATCTAGCCGTTTGAGGTCAAAAGGTTATGGTGAGACTAAATTGAAAAATGAATGTGCTAATGGTGTAAAATGTGAAGATGCACAGCATGAGGTTAACCGTCGTGTTGAGTTTTCTATCTTAGAAGGACCAAATACAGTACCTGCTTCTTATATCTTAGAAGGTGTAACAGGTTCTGAGGTTATTAAAACAGAGAAGAAGAAGAACTAATTCTTTCTTTTTTATAAAAATGAAAAAGCCGTATCGCGAAATGTGATACGGCTTTTTTTGTTTCTTTTTATAAAAAATGTTATCCAATACTATCAAAATGGTTATTTTTGGTAAAAATCAATAGTTATGGAAGATTGGCAGAAATATATATTCGACCCTAAAAACCCCAAAGGCTTTAAGGCCCGAAAATTATTAGAAAAAATTCTGAAGGATAATAATACTTTTCTAGTAATGGATATGTATCATTTTAATGAACTTTTTAAGAATGAAATTTGGACTCAAGATGTCATTAATGAGCTTTGGGATAAGCCAGATGATTTTAATGAATTATCCTCTAATGAAAAGATGATTGTCTTTAAAAAGAATTATTCTCATAAAACATACATTGAATTACTGAATAAAAAATTAGATACCTTTCTAAATAAAAAGTGGGTTAAATTATTTTCAAAAATAACACCTCAGATTGAAAAGACTAGGTATTTTGAAGAGAATAGATTTAAAATTGCTGGTAGGAAAACTCTAAATATCAATTTCATTGACAATTTTAATGATACTATTTTGGAGATAGAAAAAGATTCTCTCACTAGACTAAATAATTATAATTGTTTTTTTTTAATCAAGGAAAGGTATGAAAATCACTTGTCTAATTTTTATAATTCATTAAAATTAGAAAAACTATCTGTTTTCTTCATAAATGAAAATGAAAATATAAAAAAAGAAATATCTACATGGGAAGATTTACATCCAATTATTTTAAAAGAAGAAGAAGACATTCACCAACTATTAGACTTTCTAGTTAGAGATATAGAACAAGAAAATCAAGCCAATAACTCACATCAACCAGATATTTACCTAGATGAAATTGATATTGATAATTATTTTTTCTTAGAAGATGTAAAACTCAACAACCTAAAAGATAAACGAGAAATATATCTGATGGGCGAAAATGGTGATGGAAAAACCATTCTATTGCAAGCAATTACTTTAGCATTGCGCGGTAATCAAAATATCGGTGATGTCATTGATATTGTCAAACAAGATAAAACGCCCAAAACTTCTTTAGTAGCTAAGACTAGCGACAAAAAGACTTATAAATATTACGAAAATCCAAAATCTCAGAAGAAATCTTTCGACTCCGTTTTAGGTTATGGTATTGACCGCTTTCGAAATGATTCTGATAAAAAGGACGAAGTTGGCTATCTATCTCTATTTAACAAAGAGACCTATTTAGAAAATCCTGAAAAATGGTTAATACATTTAGACCATAAGGAAAGCAAAGGTGATATTTCAGAAATTAGTTTAGCCCTAGCCAAAGATATATTAAAAGACATATTAGAGCGCGAAGTAACTATTCATGTTACGCCAGATAAAGTGACTTTTACAGAAAAAGGAACAACTTTAAATTTTGACCAGCTATCTGATGGTTATCAATCCGTGATTATTTGGGTTTGTGATTTGATTTCTAGAATGTCAAAACTTCAACCTTCGGCAACTGGCCCGAGTGAATATTCGGGTGTTGTGCTAGTCGATGAAATAGGCGCGTACCTTCATCCAAAATGGGCTTATCAGATTGTACCAAAACTACGTAGTTGGTTTCCTAAGCTACAATTTATATTTACGACACATAACCCAATCGTTATTCTCGGAGCTTCTGACGATGCTGTTTTTTATAAAGTATATAAGGAAGATGGAAAAACAAAAGTCTCTGAACCCATTAATGACATTTCGGATTTGATGCTCAATAGTTTAGTAACTTCACCTTTATTTAATCTACCTACCGCTCGACCAAATAGCTTTAACGAAAGTAATGACTTAGGTGGTGAAGACTATATTTATAAAAGAATCCATCAAATTATACAGCAAAAATTACAAACTATGCCCGATTTGGTCGATGAAGATGTAATGAAAATGCTCGAAGCTGAATTAGATAAGATTTAACCCTATTCACAAAATTGATTAAAGCCGATTGTAGATGATTGCTGTTAAAAAGGACTTTGAAAAAGTCCCTTCTATTATATATTATATATTATAAACCTCGTGTCGATGCTTTTGAAAGAAACAAAATCGCAGGAAAATATACTTCTTCTGATAACTTATACAAACCTAAAAAAGTCAAAGAATCACTAGATAAGATTTATCATAAAAAATGTGCTTATTGCGAAAAAAGTCTTAAAGATGCCGATAGACACGTTGAACATTATCGCCCAAAAGTGCCGTACTTTTGGCTGGCTTTCAGTTGGGATAATTTACTGATTGCTTGCAAAAGATGTAATGAGTTCAAGTCTAACTACTTTGTAGAATATTTAGAAGGTACTATTTTAGAGTATAATAATGAGACATTACAAACAGCTCAATCACAAATTGTTTTTTATAATAAAAAAGAAAAACCGCTCATTCTGAACCCAGAACAGGAAACAGAAGAAAGTTTAAAAAGCCATTTTACTTTTGATTTGAAAACGGCTGAGTTAATACCTTTATCTCCACAGATGAAAGCAACAATTAAAGTTTGTAGATTGAATAGAGAGGAATTAGTAGAAAAACGAAAAAGTGAGTTGACTCGTTTGAAAGGGCATTTAGAGCAAGACGTTTTTGCTTATAGAGGAAATCATAAAAAAGTCGAAAGAGGAAAGGCTATGCTAAATACGTTCAAGAAATTTCGGACAGAAATTTCAGAAGAAACCTCTTTTTTAGCTTGGAGGAATTTCATCCTAAAAAATTGGAGAACTATTGTAACTAATAATGTTCAGTTATAATTTTTTATTATAGAATAGAGACTGAAAGACCGCCTTTCAGTCTCTGTTCTATTTAACATCATTTCTTCAAAAATGGCATTTTCACCACTTGCGCTTTCAATTGTTTCTTACGCACTTGAATATAAATTTCACTTCCAGATTTAGAAAAAGGCTTTTGAACATAACCCATTCCAACTGCTTTACCCAAACTTGGCGATTGTGTTCCAGAAGTTACACGACCAATGATTCTACCTTCTGCATCTACAATATCATAACCTTGACGAGAAATACCTCTATCAATCATCTCAAAACCAACCAATCTGCGTGTCAAACCTTCGGCTTTTTGAGCAATTAAAATGTCTTTAGCAGTGAAATCTTCGTTCGCTTTCAACTTTGTAATCCAACCCAAACCAGCTTCAAGCGGCGAAGTTGTATCATCAATATCGTTGCCATACAAGCAATATCCCATTTCCAAACGCAAAGTATCGCGCGCGCCCAAACCTATCGGCTTAATCTCCTGTGCTGCACCAGCTTCAAAGACCGCATCCCAAACCTTTTCAATGTCTTTATTATTCACATATAACTCAAAACCTCCCGCACCAGTATAACCCGTTGCCGAAACAATTACATTTTCAACACCAGCAAAAGTACCTTTCGCAAAAGTATAATACTTCATATCAGCTAAGTTCACATCAGTCAAAGACTGCAATGCTTCCACCGTTTTAGGACCTTGAACCGCCAACAATCCCGTTTGGTCTGAGATATTAATTAACTGCGTATCAAATGTATTGAGAGACTTAATCCAGTTCCAATCCTTTTCAATATTCGAAGCATTCACCACCAACATATACGCCTGTTCGCCTTCCGAACACATATCTTCCGTCAAGCGATACACCAAAAGGTCATCAACGATTCCGCCTTCCGCATTTGGTAAACAAGAATATTGAGCATCACCGATTTTAAGTTTTGACACATCATTAGAAGTCACGCGCTGTACCAAATCAAACGCCTCTTTACCTCTAACGATAAATTCGCCCATGTGCGATACATCAAAAACACCAACGCTATTTCTGACTGTGTGGTGTTCTTCTTTAATTCCTTTGTAGGATACAGGCATATTATAACCCGCAAAATCGACCATTTTAGCACCTAAATCAATGTGCTTCTGCGTCAATGGCATATTTTTCATAAAACGTTTTTTTTAGAAAAAGTTAGTTGAATACCTTTTGAGATGCACCCATACCTTTTGCGATGGAGGCGATTAGTTTTTTTATAAAAAAAGAACCAATCATTGGATAGCTTCCTTCTCAATAACGAATATACGTCGCAAAATTAATAAATTTGTAGTAGTAAATCTTATTTGAAATTTCAAAAAATATTCTTTCTACGATTTTGAGTTTTGTAACTTTATCAAAAATAGGCTTTTCTTAAAACAGGTAGGTTTCTTTTTTCTTAATTTGCCATTAAACGAATGGTTTTTTAACTTCTTTTTTAATAATGAAAATACTACACACCGCAGATTGGCACTTAGGACAACGACTCAAAAATCTATTGCGAGACCAAGAACACCAAGCCTTTTTTGAATGGTTATTTGATACCATTAATACCGAAAGTATCGAACTACTTATCGTTTCGGGGGATATTTTTGATATAATGAATCCACCAAATAGCTCTAGAAGTTTGTATTATCAATTCTTAGCTAAATTGAATGCTTCAACTTGTCAGCACGTCGTTATCATAGGTGGTAATCATGACTCTCCGAATATGCTTGATGCTCCAAAAGAAATACTCGCTTCTTTGAATATTCATGTTATTGGAAATGCCAAAAACAACCTTGAAGAAGAAATCATAGTATTAAAAAAAGGCGATAAAATCGAAGCTGTTGTAGCTGCTGTTCCTTTTTTGAGAGACCAAGATTTAAGGCGAAGTACACTAGGCGAAGGCGAATTGGAGCGATACGAGAAAGTCCAAAAAGGGTTGATTAATCATTATAATGAAGTGGCAGAACTCATAGAGGCATATGAAAACTTAGACGTTCCGTTGATTACAACGGGGCATTTATATGCTACAAGTGCTATTACTAGCGGTGAAAATCAAGATAATATCTACATGGGAAGTGTCGAAAATATTGCTGGTAATAATTTCCCTTCTATCTTTGATTATGTTGCACTTGGGCATATTCACACTGCGCAAAAAATTGGAAATTTTGACCACATTCGTTATTCAGGCTCACCGATAGCACTCAGTTTTAAGGAAGCTAGTGAACCCAAAAGCGTAACTGTTATTGAATTTGAAGGGCGAGTATTAAAGGAAATCAAAAAAATAGCAACTCCAAAACATCGAAAACTTCAAACCATAGCAGGAACGTTAGAAGAAGTTATCGAAAAATTGAATAAAATTGAGCCCAAAGAAAGACCATTCAAAACATGGGCAAAAGTCGAAATTAGTGTAGAAGAATATCAATACGAAATTCAAGAAACCATTCAGACACTTTGTAAAGCGAAGGAATTAGAACTTTTGGTTTTAAAAATAAAAACGCCTTTCACAAATACATTAGAAGAAAAGTATTATGAAGTCGATTTGGATGATTTGCAACCTAAAGATATTTTTAAGCAAAAATGCGAGAACACAAAACTGTCGGAAGAAGATACTGAATTAATGTTGGATACTTTTGATGAATTATTAATTTGGGATGCTGAGAGAAGTAATAAATAAACTCTTTTTAATAAAAAAAGTACAATCAACTATATATATCCTCTTAGAAGATAAACAATAAATACTCTTTTGTCATTCATTAGAAAAGGTAAACAATACCTTTCTTAAAAAGTATTAAATAGGAATAATGAAATTTAAAAATCCAGTTCCATTAAAAGAAATTGCAGCATTAATTAATGCCAAAATTATTGGAGATGAAAATGCTTTAGTAATAGGAATCAACGAAATTCATAAAGTAACCGCAGGAGATATAACTTTTGTGGATGTAGAAAAATATTATAAAAAATCACTCACTTCAGCCGCTTCTTACATTATTATTAATAAAGAAATCGAATGCCCCGAAGGAAAAGCTTTATTGGTTTTAGAAGACCCTTTCACAGGTTATAATACCTTGACTCAACACTTTCAACCTTTTGAATGCCTTCAAAAAGAAAGTACAAATAACAGCATCGGCGAAGGTACTATCATTGAACCGAATGTAGTGATTGGCGAACACGTCAAGATTGGAAAAAATAGCCATATCCGCGCAAATGTTGTTTTACATTCTTATACAGAAGTTGGCGACAACGTGATTATTCAATCGGGAACAGTCGTCGGAACGGATGCTTTTTATTATAAAAAAGGCCCAAATGGTTTTGAAAAATGGCATTCGTGCGGTCGTGTCATCATCGAAAACGATGTAGAAATTGGCGCACTTTGCACCATTGACAAGGGCGTTTCGGGTGATACCATCATTGGTCAAGGCACTAAAATTGATAATCATTGCCACATCGGACACGGTGTAGTCATTGGTGAAAATTGTCTTTTGGCGGCACAAGTTGGCGTTGCAGGTAAGACGCATATCAAAGATGGTGTTGTTCTATATGGTCAAGTTGGCGTTGCACAAAGTTTGACAATTGGAGAAAAAGCCGTGATTTCGGCTCAGTCGGGGATTTCTAAATCTTTGGAAGGCGGAAAAGCCTATTTTGGTTCTCCTGCTGTGCCTATTCGCACGCATCACAAAGAGAAAGTCGCGCTTAGGAATTTGCCTGAGTTAATGAAAAAGCTAGAGAAACTTTTGAAAGAAGAGGCGTAAGAATTATAAATGTGTACTAAACTTTCAAAGTTTAGTACACGCTTATATTTAATCCACCTTAATTCCCATATTCTTCATCAAGAAAGTCGCATTAAAACTCTGACTCACGCCTTTTTTGAGTTTATAATCGAATACCAAATCTTGCTCCAGCACCTCAACTTCCATGCAAAGGTTTTCGATAGCGTCCGAATAATTGGCTTCTAATTCGCCCAATTCTAGGTCATGCGTTGCCACGATTCCCATGCCTTGGGTCTGAATCAATTGCAAAATCAAAGCTTTCGCGCCCTTGTGTCTATCATTCGAATTAGTACCTTTTAGGATTTCATCTAGTAGATAAAAGACATTATCACGACTTTCTACTGCTTCAATAATCACTTTGAGTCGCTTCAATTCCGCATAAAAAGACGAAGTGCTTTCTTGCAACGCATCTTGTGTTCGCATACTTGTATAAACTTCGAGCAAAGGCAATTCTAATCGCTTCGCACAGACAGGCGCACCAATCATCGCCAAAACAATATTCAATCCTATGGTACGAAGAAAAGTGCTTTTTCCAGCCATATTAGAACCTGTAATCAGTTTCATTTGACCTTTTTGGGCTAATGAGAAATCATTGGTAATCCGCTTATCTCTATGAATCAACGGATGTCCTAATTCAACTCCAACCAAATTTGGATTGTTCGGTTCGATGGTCGGATATGTCCAATCGGGATGATTATAACGCAATGTCGCCAGCGAATTAATCGCTTCAAATTCTTGTAATGCATCGAACCATTCGGGTAAATGTTCGCGCATATCGGACTTCCACGCTTCAAGTTTTTTAATCCATTGCAAGTCCCAAAGTACCGTTCCACTCAGCACAACCGCGAAAATATTATATCGAACATTCAGTTGACTGATGATATAAGATAAACGTCGAAGGGCTTTTGATGCCGAAGTCGTTGGCGTTGAAAACTGCTGTTGAGTTACTTTTAAATGATTGGATTCAAACTCCTTTGTTTCGATGTGAGCTATAATTCGAGCATATTTTTTTAAAAATTTCTCAGCCTCTGCGGTTTGCGCGTGTGTTTCGTTCACTTTCAAGACAAATTGACGTAGCAAAACCATTTCGCCAATAAATGAAATTAAAGCAATCTGATAAGACAATCCAAAAAACATGGCAATAACCAAGGAAAGCGTCACTATCGGAAAAATATATAAAACAATGTTTAGCCATTTTTTGCCTAAAACGATGTAATTATCATCATTTAGCCAGTTTTTTAATAGCTCTATCTCGCGCTTAGAATCTTCGGTTTGATTACTCAACACTTGAAAATCTTGCCTCCAATCCAATTGAGTGGACAATTCTTGACTTGCTTTTTGGCGGGCGGTGATTTCTGGAAAGGTCGCCATATTAGTCAAAAATTGCGCTAATCGACTTTGCCCAATACTTGTAGAAGCCCGATTGATATATTGAAAAATGGAATAGTCGCCAAACAAATCTAAATCCACAGCATTCGCGTGTAAAGGATCTGCAAAGCTTTTTCCATTTTCAAAATCAACAAAATCTAACTCCAAATACTTCAATTCATTGGCGTTGACTTCGTGTAAGATTTCGTGCTTTTTGCGTTGCTGTGCAATCTTTTGATGCCAAGCAATGAATTGCCCAAATGCCAAAATGTATAATACTAAAAATGTTACGACCACAATTATTCCGTAATCTGACAGAAATAAAGCGATACCAATTCCTGCAAAAAAAGCAATTAATCGAACAACAGAAAAGCGATTATACTTCTCTTTGAGTTGCTGACCGAGTTGTTTGTTTTCTTCGGCTCGATTACGATATATTGTTTCTAAAAATTTGATGTCCATATTGATTCAATGATATAGTTTGGGTGATTTTTTTTCTGAAAATTGATTTACTGTTCCTTGGTTAGTCTTTTATATTTGTACAAATATTACACTTTTTATAAAAAAATGCTTGTTTCTTTTCTTCTTTTTTCCGTTATCCAATATTACATCAATAGTTTTACATTTTACTAAAAATTTTATAATCAAAAAAAGAAAAACATGAAGCAATCTGTATTCGTTATTCTCCTTTCAATCTTACATTTAACAGCTTTTGCGCAAAGCGTCAAAATTAATAAAAAAAGCGTTCGATGGCTTCAAGAAAACGCCAAACCTGTTGAAGTTGGACAAAAAGATTTCTCTTTTTTGGATGAATACATCAAGGATAAAAGAATAGTTGTACTCGGCGAACAACTGCATGGAGTCAAGGAATTTGAAGAAATCAGAGCAGATATTATTGAATATTTACATCAAAAACATGGCTTCGATGTGCTGTTGATAGAAAGTGATATGGATGCGATTGATTATGTTAATCGGAATAAAAAACAGCTAACGCCCAAAGAAATGCTTCGAGCTTTTCATGCCGTTTGGTATTCGGAGTCAATGAAGCTTTTCATTTCTTTTCTTCAAAAAAATCCATCTATTGACTTAGCTGGATTTGATAGTCAATTACATTTTCTGCCAAGTTATTCTTTAATCGCAAGTGAGTATGATTCTTCTTTCGCAGATATTACGAAGCGGTCGAATAGTATTTTTAATGATAAAAGTCTTACGAATAGCGATTACAAAATGATTATAGATAGTTTGGTTCAATTACATAAAGCACAATTAACTCGCTTGCCCAACGACGAGAATTATGAATTTATAACTCGAATCATTCAGAATAAAATCAATGAATTAGAACGAATATTACCGTCTAGTCCTTCCGAAATGCCACCATTTTGGAATTATCGCGATAGCATGATGGCGGATAATATGGAATGGCTGATTCAAGAAAAATACCCGAATCGTAAGATTATTATCTGGGCAGCAACACCTCACGTAGCTGCTTGTACTGACTGTACGGCTTTTCCAGAGGCTTATTTTTCGGGAAAGAAATTATTTGAAAATAAAGACATTCGAGACTCTACTTATATTCTAATAACAAGTCTTTTTGAAGGAACTACTTCTTTTTTCAATTTTATATTTCCAACACCTTCTTATCGTTATGATGGCGTTGAGCGATTATTTAATGAAGTCGAATTACCTTCATTTTTTGTGGATATTTCAACACCAAAAATCAAAAAGAGAAATGAATGGATAACAGAACCTATCAAAATATTTCCAACGGAAGGTTATAAACTGAACGATATTGGCATTAAAAGTAAGAGTTATCTTCAGTACAGCACATTAGTACCTCGAAACTGTTTTGATGGAATTATTTATTTTAAAAAAGTAACTGCTTCTACATTGATGGATAGGAATAAATTGGAATGAATGATTTTTTAAACTGATTCTATTAAAAAAGACGTTTATTAAACTTTAGGAGTTTGATAAAAGTCTTTCTTATTGAAGTAAAGATTTTTTTATAAAAAAACGCTAAAAAAGAAAAATATACTTTTTTTCAAAACTTAGGCAACCTTTTAATTATTAGTAGGGTATTGCTTATAAAAATCGTTACACGCTGGAAAAATCGGAAAAACATCTTATCGAATTAAGTCGAAAAGGCAATTCCAAAGCCCAGAGGCAACTCTATGAACTTCATCGCTCGCAATGGTTCATTTTGTGCCTTCGCTATGGAGGTAATTCTACGGATGCCCAAGATATTTTACAAAACGGTTTGATTAGAGTTTTTACGGCATTGAAGCAATTTGACGAGAATAGAGGAAACTTCATTGTTTGGTCAAATAAAATTATGGTTAATGAAGCGTTACGTTTTTTACAAAAACAAAAACGAATTAACTTTTTTGAGTCAGTGGATGAGTCGCATTTGCAAATCGGTGTAGAGAGTAATATATATAATCTGTTATCAGCAAAAGAATTAGTTCAAATAATTCAGAAGCTACCAGATGGATATAGAACGGTTTTTAATCTTTATACAATTGAAGGTTATAGTCATAAAGAAATTAGTCAAGAGCTGAATATTTCGGTAGGAACTTCAAAATCGCAGCTATCAAAAGCAAAAAAATTATTGCGCCAGTGGATTGAAGTATTATTATAAGAATAAAGGATTTAATGAATGAGTAATCAAAATAAGTACGATGATTTGGATAATTTCTTTCGGAAATATCTAAATCAATCTTCCTCCTCAGAAGAGGATTGGGCTGTCCCTCCCGATGAGGTCTGGGAACGTGCTTTACCTCATTTTAAAGAGGAAAAAAAGAAAAAAGGACTTGTCTTTTGGTTAGCAATTGGTTGTGGAATTTTGGCTATTGGATTAGTGACAATGGGTATTGTTTTATTTCAAATGAATCACAAAATCAATCATTTGGAACACGAACAAGCAATTATTAAAACGCAACAGGCTGATGCTACTTTAAAAAAGAATGCTAAGATTTCAGATGTTTTTAGTGAAAATACTTCTAAAAAAGCAGTTGTAGGAAACGCTTCAAACAGAAAAAAAGAACTCACTATTGATGGAAAAAGCGAGTTAAATAATAAGAAAAGTAGTCTTGTTAGAACACTTCAAAGTCAAGATTTGACCCTCTCAGGCAATACAGCAGGTAACTTTAGAGTAGAAACTAAAGAAGGTTCGTTAGAGTATTTAGTGTCAAAATCAATATCATTATTAAACCTTGATACGCGAGCAAAACTAGAGTCTTTAGTTATTCAAACGGGGGTTCAATCTCTTGATTTCAAGGAAGTAAAAAATAAAAATGCTTTAGTTTTTGACAAAAAGCTCCCTACAGCTCCTAAATATTTAAGTACAAAAAAGAGCTTTGCTAGTACATTGGGTTTTGAGTTAATGTATTTCGTACCCATTTTAATGAATCTTTCAAATAATAATGTTCAAGAGCCTATTTTGAAAGATTATAATAACTGGGCGTGGTCTAAGGGCTTCGGGCTAAATCTGGTTTATCAATTTGACGATAAATGGTCAATAACTTCAGGAATAACTCGTACTAGCCTTAATAAACAGTTTTTGGCTTATGGAGTAGAACGATACAATGAGTTAAATAATAGAGCTTTCGACGATGGACGTATCGAAAATCAAGTCATCTTAGATATGTTTTCGCCTATTGGTAACAGAGATGAAGCGGTCACAATTCAAACGACTAGGAAAAGATTAGTGCCTCATAACACACCTATTATATTAGATGGTTGTATTATGCATAATCTAGAAATGGTCAGAATTCCAGTTGGAGTTAGGCTTAATGCATTAAAATATAATCACTTACGACTAACAGCAGAATTTGGGATAGGTTATAATATAGTTACCTCTAACAACTATGAGGTTTCTTATGCTATCTTGATGAATGATGAAAGGATAATAGAAAAAGATTATAGGATAGAACTAGAAACGCCAATGAATAATGACATTTGGGATGCAGCATTTACACTGGGTTTGCAACAACGAATTGGAAATCATTGGAACTGGAATTGGAATGTAAGTTACACACAGAGCTTACATAAAATACCTAATGATATTACAGCAGATGAAGAGAATTACTGGAAAGGGATGAGGTTTCAGATGGGCTTAGGATATACTTTAGAATAAAAAGCGAACTCTAGTAAAATAATTTTTTGATTGCTTCAAAAAAATTATCAGAGAATATATAAGTAACACTTTCACAATTAAAAAGACTTAACGGTTTTGGGATAAAAATATAAAACCCCAAGTTATTCAATTAAATAATACGTCAAAATTAATAAAGTTATGAGCAGTACGAATGCTATTTTAATGGAACAAGGCTTAGATATTAGTCATTTCTTTGATTTACCACAAATGTCTGTTACCGTTTCACAATGGGCAATAAAAAACTACAGGCGTGGAGAACGTATTTATTTTAAAAATGACCATGCAGATAAAATTTTCTTGATTAAGGAAGGTCGCGTAAAAGTTGGTGTGTATGGAGGAGATGAAAAAGTAATCACGAAAGCCGTTTATTCAAAAAATGACTTCTTTGGTTTCATTTCATTGTTTGATAATGCACCCCGACAGGACTTTGCAACAGCCCTAAGTAGTTGTACTATTTATGCGATTTCGAATGTAAATATGCAAGAAATCATGCGAAGAAACCATAAAGTCAATTCTTTATTCATTGAATTAATGGGGAAAAGGTTGATGAATATGGAACAGCGATTACAATCACTTTTGTTTGATACGGCTCGTACTCGTGTAGTCAATTATTTACGTGATTTGGCACAGAGTAAAGGTATTCGAGTGGGATATGAAATTTTGATTAGAGATTTTTTACCACATCAAGAAATCGGTAATTTAACTTGTACTTCTCGTCAAACGGTATCAACGATTATGTCAGAATTGCGAAGAAAAAACATTATTTATGTTAATAGAAAACAAGTTTTAGTTAGAGATATGGAAAAATTGGTTTAATTTTTTTATAAAAAATGACCATGAATAAAGTCAATCAAAGAGTAATAGAGGACGATATATTTTAAACAAAAGTGCCAACTAGAAATAGGTTGGTACTTTTTTTTTCATTTTTATCTAAGGCAGCATTATTTTTGTAGTTTTAAGGTCGAAATATCAAATTACTTAAAAATACGAAACTTATGCAACCCAAATCTTTATCACTCATTATGCTACTTATATTAAGTAGTCTTTTGGTGAGTAGTTGCTTTAAAAAAGACCTTTCCGTCGCAAAACTCAAATCAAAATATACAAATGGTGAGTCACAATTTACTATGATAGAAGGCATGAATGTCCATTATAGAGATGAAGGAAATGAGCGCGCACCTTGTATTTTATTCTTGCACGATACGGGTTCTTCATTACATTCTTACGAAAAATGGGCTGATACCTTAAAGTTGAGTTATCGCGTTTTACGATTAGATTTGCCTGGATTTGGTCTGACAGGACCTCACCCTTCTCGTGATTATTCGATGAAAATGTATCGAGATTTTCTAGATATATTCTTAGCCGATATGGGCGCGAAAAAATGTTATGTTGTCGGAACAGGACTTGGAGGAAGACTAGCTTGGGAACTAACTTTGGCGTATCCTAAGCGAGTTCGTCGGATGGTTTTGATTGGAGCAATGGGATTTCCTTTGGACAAAAAACACCAAACACCATTAGAAAAAATAGCAAAAGGAAGTTCTACTTCTAAATTATACTTTAAGAAATTCACACCT
Organism: uncultured Saprospiraceae bacterium; assembly: GCA_937127195.1. Lineage (GTDB taxonomy): Bacteria > Bacteroidota > Bacteroidia > Chitinophagales > Saprospiraceae > CAKZLL01. The sequence continues at coordinate 531 of CAKZLT010000702.1, read as the reverse complement.
AAAAAGGCTATTAAAAGAACAGTTTATCAAAATCATAGTGACGAAAAAAGCGTCACCAAAGAACAAATTGATAGACAATCAGACCTTTTAAGAAGAAAAGGGAATAGAAAAGCCTTTATAGACAGAATGGCACAAGAGGATTATAATAGAACACGAAGGCTAAGGGATATTGAAATTCCTGTTTTATTGGCTTGGGGAACGGATGACAAAATCGTTCCTATTGACCACGCTTCTTATTTTCATAAATTGTTTCCCAATTCAAAAGTTAAAATGTATCCTAAAATGGGGCATTTAATATCAGAAGAAAAAAACGGTAAGCCTATTATTGACTTAATGGACTTTTTGGATTACAGAAAGTAAGTACATGAGCAAAAGTAATCCCGTTTCTAACTCGTCTTTTTTCCGCTCTATTTCTTTAAAAAGTATTCGTGTAGCTCGCTATACTCACATTTTTCTGATTGTAACGTTTTGCAGTGATAGTGGAATTCACGTCTAGCAACCCTGAAAGGGTTGAATATGAGTAGCCACGGG
>CAKZLT010000701.1 GCA_937127195.1 uncultured Saprospiraceae bacterium | reverse complement strand
ATCAAAGGCAAAGAAATCAATCTTCTTCTAATAAAAATACTTCTAAAAAAACTACTTCATCTCAAAAAAGAGCGATACAACCAACAGATGTAATTTCATTGGTGATTCCTTGCTATAATGAAGCGAGTCGAGTCAATCTATTGGTAAATGGTCTTAAAAAATTTGATGCAAATTGGTCAAAAAACTATGAAATCATTATTGTAGATGATGGAAGTAGCGACAATACAGTTGAGTTATTGGAGTCCAAGTTAGTTGGTCTTACTAATGCGTCTAACGTTGAAATAATAGCATTAGAAAAAAATAAAGGTAAAGGAAACGCCTTAAAAGCAGGTGTTGAAAAAGCAACAGGCGACTTTGTATTGACACTAGATGCTGATATGGCAACTTCGCCTTTGGAACTCAAAAACTGGTTGAAAAAACTAGGGAGTAATTCTTTTGATAAAAATGAAATACTAATTGCTTCGCGCGAACACGCGGATTCCAAAGTAGATGGAAGAGGAAGGAGAGTTGTCGGTTTGATGTTCAATGCTGTGACTCAAATCATGACTTCTTTGACGGCTAAGGATACACAATGCGGGTTCAAATTATATCCAATCGATATTGCAAAGCGACTTTTTAGTAATATGAAAGTCAAAGGTTGGGCGCATGATGTAGAATTATTATACAAAGCAGAGCTCGGTGGAACGAAAGTAACTACAATGCCTGTCACTTGGAAACACGTTGATGATTCAAAAATAAATGTTCTTCAAGATGGTATTTCAATGGTTTTGACGACTATTTTTGCAGCATGGCGCATTAAGTTAGATTGGTTTATTGGACAACCGATACGTGATTTGACGAGTAAAAATGGTAATGGTAATAAATCTATTTACCGATTATTGTTTGCGACTTTGGCGGTTTTGTTATTGTTTATGATGCCAATGTTGAGCTTTGATTATGGTATTACAGGTGATGAATATGCTCAGAAAGTCTATGGTGAACTGATAGATAAACACTTCGAAACAGATGGTGCATATAAACTAGAAGGCGGCAAACACAAAGGCGAAGATGCCTTGACCATGAAGCCCAACCTTTGGCTCTATGGAGGTTTGTTTGATTATATGGCAACCAAAATATATAATACTTTTGGCACTGATCCTTATTCAACTAGGCACTGGTTCAACGCCTTTATAGGTTTCTTACTGATGCTTTTTACAGGATTACTTGGAAAGGAAATATCAGGAAGCTGGAAAGTTGGATTTTTAGCACTACTCATGGTCGCCTTTTCACCTCGAATATTCGGGCATTCGATGAATAATCCAAAAGATATACCATTTGCTACGGCTTATATTTTTACACTTTTGCATTTACTTCGATTCGTGAAGCAATTGCCACGACCTGGTATTAAAACCGTTTTGGCATTGATAATTGGTATTGGTGTTTCGATTGGTATTCGTATTGGAGGTTTACTTTTAGTAGCTTATTTAGGCTTGTTTACAGGTTTAGCATTTTTATATGAAAAACAACTACGCAAACAATTGACGAGTATTCCTACTTTAGCAAAAGTAGCTTTTTATGGTGTTGCAATTGCATTTTTTGGATATTTGGTCGGTTTGATGAATTGGCCTTACGGTCGTTTAGATTGGATAAGTAATCCATTAGAAGCATTGGCAGAAATGTCAAACTTTGATTATGGTATCCAAATGTTATACAACGGAAAACATCTTTGGTCTGACCAATTACCTTGGTATTATATCCCGAAATGGATGATTATGGCTGCGCCAATCGCTGTTCTTTTGGGAGCAATTTTATTTATACCCGTATTTTTATTTAATAAAAAGAAACAAACATTAGCGATTTTATTAACTATTTTTGCCTTTGTTTTTCCAATAGTTTACGCCATTTATCAAGGTTCATCTTTGTATGATGGAATGCGACATTTCTTATTCGTTTACCCAATTTTAGTGATTTTAGGTGCTTATGGTTGGGGAGAATTATCTAACTGGATTCCTAATAAAGCAGTTGGAATGGCAAGTATCATTTTGCCAGTGCTTTTACTAGCATTACCAGCAACTTGGATGATAAAAAATCACCCTTATCAATATACTTACATTAATGAAGCATTCGGCGGAACAAAGGCAGCAGAAGCTACTTACGAGACTGATTATTGGATGATTTCGGTCAAACAAATGTGCGAATGGTTCGCTGAAAACGTACCTGAAGCGAAGTCAGAAGCTGGCGTTACAATCATGATGTCAACTCACAATGAAGCTGCTAGACATTATTTCAAGACCATCGCTCCAAATGTTCGTGTATCATGGCAACGCTATCCAGAACGTGACCGTAAGGATAATTGGGATTATGGTATTTTCTTCTCACGTTTTCAGAATGAAGGACACCTCAAAAGTGGTGCTTGGCCTCCTTACGAAATCATTCACGAAGAAAAAGTTGATGGTGTAACGATTGGCGCAATTGTCAAAAAAGGGAATAGTCAAGCTGGTGCAGGTCGAAAAGCATTGACCGAAGGGCGCATTCAGGATGCAGTAACTATTTTGGAAAAAGAAATTCAAAATTATCCTAAAAATGAAGTAGCATTGCTTGCTTTGGCGGATGCTTATAACCGTTTGGGAGATTATAATAATATGAATAGAGTGGCTGATTTAGCCTTAAAACTATCTGATACACACGTTAGCACGTTAGCCATGAAAGGGTTTAGATTCTTTAGTGAATTTGAACGAACGAAAGCTACTGCACCAAATCCTGTTTTGTTAGATAGTGCGATTACTTATTATGAAAAAGCAATAGACAATAATTATAAGTTTTCGAATGCTTATTATTATTTGGCGTTTTGTTATGCTAATAAAAATGATGCAGCGTCAGCTATCAAAAATATTGAGCTATTTGCTAAAAACAATGGAAATTTCCCGCAAGCTTACGATTTAGGTATCAATCTAGCGCAAGGAGACCAAGTGCGTCAGAAGTATTTCCAAGCTAGAAAAGCAATGACACAACAGAACTTTCAGCAAGCCATGCAGTTGTCGAATGAAGTATTTAGGATGAATCCTAAATATGAACCAGGTGCAGAATTGAAAGCCTTTTTTGATGATTTGTTAGAAAAGCAACGAAAAAATCAAGGTAAATAATAGAATTGATTTTGTATAAAAAAGTCTCGAACGTTTCAATTGACATTCGAGACTTTTTTATTAAAAACCTTCATTCAACACTTTTTTAATAGAAAATACACTGAATATTTTACTCTTGAAGTTCCTTATAAACCATATTTAGCTCCTTCAATTTAGAATGGGAAGGATATTCATCGTTTAATCGACTAATTAATAAGCTAATCCAACTATCATTTTTATATTTTTTCGCTTCTTGAATTGCATAATCAATGATTTTATCTAATTCTAAAGAAGGTTCTAGTACCATTGAAATTTTCTTTGAATTTTTTTCTCCTTCAATCATT
>CAKZLT010000700.1 GCA_937127195.1 uncultured Saprospiraceae bacterium | reverse complement strand
AACTGATAACGAAAACCTACTTAGTGCCTGTACTTCCAAAACCGCCTGTGCCACGTTGGCTATCATCAAGAGACTCGGTAGTTTCCCAATTGATGCGTTCATGTTTAGCGATAACCATTTGAGCGACGCGTTCGCCGTGTTCTATGATTTGCGTTTCTTTAGAAAGGTTAATCATTATGACTTTGATTTCTCCTCGATAGTCACTATCAATTGTTCCTGGTGTATTGGGCAAAGAAAGCCCTCTTTTGTATGCTAATCCGCTTCTAGGACGTAATTGAGCTTCGTAACCTAGTGGCAATTCTATGAACAATCCTGTTGGAATTAATTTTCTATCTAATGGTTCTAATGAGATAGGTTCACTCAAGTTAGCTCTAATATCCATACCGGCACTACCTGTTGTTGCGTAATGTGGCAATGGATTGGATGACTGATTGATTACTTTTACGTTCATTTTTATTGTGTAATTTTCTACAAATATAAAATAAATGCTACAAACATTGTTATCATAGAGGCTATTGAAATCATTAAAAAGATAGTGTTTAGTCTGATGATTTTTAGGCGTAATTCAATTCTTTTTTCTAACTCGACCAAAAATTGAACTAAAATAATAATTAAAAGAAATTATTATTTTAGAATTGCTCCAACTATTTTATTTTTAGAGAATTTGGGACTAAGTAGTCAGTTAAGGAAGTAGTGTTGAATACTTTTTGATAAAATATTTCCAATAACTTTGTTAAAGTTTATTTCCGTAACTACGGCTATGCAAAGAGGTTTTGCCTCGTTCTCGAAAAATTTCATTAAAAAAACTACTCGACACTATTAACTTGATTCAAAGTTTAGTTTTGATTTCATTTTTTATAAAAAACAACAACAATGCAAAAGCAATTTATAATTATAGGAAGTCTATTCGGATTATTAGCTGTGGCTTTAGGTGCATTTGGGGCGCATACATTGAAAGAAGTGCTTTCAATAGAGCAAATAACTACTTTTCAGACTGGTGTGCAGTATCATTTTTATCATACTATTGCCATATTTATTGTGGTTTCGCTATTTGGTAAGTTACCCAAAAAGGCGTTAAAGCTAGCGGGAAGGCTATTTATTACGGGAATTATCTGTTTTTCGGGGTCACTTTACCTTTTATCTTGTAAAGAATTATTAGGAATTAATTCAAGTATTTTAGGTCCAATTACACCAATTGGAGGTACTTTTTTTATTATCGGATGGGGGATTCTATTATGGAATGCCTTTAAGATGGAAAAAGTATAGCTTTTTATTAAAACCAATCAATCAATCAATAGATTTGTCTGTCACAGCCTATTAAACTGCTGCCGAACAAATCTAATACACCAAAGCAAAGAATGATTACGAAATACGAACAATACGTTGCAGAAATGCAAAAAATCGCGGATGTAAATTACAGTATTGGACTGTTACAATGGGATAAAGAAGTGAAAATGCCAACGAAAGGCGCGGCTATCCGAAGCCAACAAATTTCGACACTTTCGGGGATTGTACATGAGTTAAGCACAAGTGATGCTTTAGGTGATTTGTTAGAAACACTTTTTGAAAATAAAGATAGCTTGTCAGAAAAGCAGGCTAAAAATGTGGTACTTTCAAGGGAGAAGTTTTTAAAAAAGAAAAAATATACAATTGAATTTGTAAAACACCGCTCACGGGTGGTTGCTAATGCATATCATCAATGGATAGCAGCACGAAAAGCAAATGATTATGGTGTTTTTAAAGAAGCACTTAGAGAAATTGTGAAAATTTCGAGAGAAGAAACGAAAATTTTGGGCTATGAAGGGCATCCTTACAATGCGCTTGTTGACCAATATGAAAAGGGGATGAAGGTCAATGTGCTAGATGAATTATTCAAAGATGTTCGTCAGCAATTAGTTGATTTTGGTACAAAAGTCCGTGAATGTGAGCAAGTTGATAATTCATTTTTACATAAATTTTATGAAAAGGATAAGCAGTGGAAGTTTGGTTTGGAGCTATTGAAAGAGATAGGTTATGATTTTGAAGCTGGAAGACAAGATATTTCGACACATCCATTTTCTATTAATTTTAACTCTAATGATGTTCGCGTGACGACTCGTATTGATGAGAATGATTTTGCGAATATGACTTGGAGTACAATTCATGAAGGCGGACACGCCTTGTATGAGCAAGGTTTACCATTAGAAAGCTATGGTTTGCCGTTAGGTACTAATATTTCGTTGGGAATTCATGAGTCGCAATCGCGCTTATGGGAAAATAACGTTGGTAGAAGCTTGTCTTTCTGGAAGCCACGCTATGAAAATGTACAAAATATTTTTCCAGAAGCTTTGAAGGAGGTTGATTTGGATGCTTTTTATAAAGGAATGAATCGAGTTGAAGCTAATTTAATTCGTACTGAAAGTGATGAGTTGAATTACCATTTTCATGTTTTGATTCGTTACGAAATCGAGAAAGGTTTGATAGAAGGTAGCTTAGAGGTGGATGATTTGGATAAGGTTTGGAATCAGAAATATAAGGAATATATGGGCGTAGATGTGCCTGATGATAATCAAGGAATTTTGCAAGATATTCATTGGTCACATGGTAGTTTGGGCTATTTCCCGACTTATTCGTTAGGAAGTTTTTATGCGGCACAGTTTTATCAACAAGCAGAAAAAGAAATAGAAAACCTAAAAGAAAGTATAGAATCAGGAGATACTCAGCCTTTGTTAGATTGGTTGCGAGACAAAGTGCATCGGCATGGTCGATTTTATACAGCAGAAGAATTGTGTATAAAAATCACTGGTGAACCTTTGAATTTTAAATATTTTATGAATTATGCCAAAGCAAAATATGGCGATATTTATGGTTTATAGAATTATTCTAATAAAAATTGGTTCTTTGAATTTTTATCATATTTTTCAAAGAACCAATTTTTTTTAGCTAGAAATTTATAGTCAAATTTATTGCCTACTCCCTTACTAGTTTTTCGCTTCTAATGCATCCAATTCAGCATAATTCATATTATTTGAATTTCAGAATAATCCTCAGAGAATCAGTTGTTTCTATCTCGAAAAAGCATATTGAATCAAATTCGCGCCCATTCTAAGAGCTTTTTGTCTCAATTCTTCGGGATCTTTATGAACCGAAGCATCTTCCCAGCCATCTCCCAAGTCACATTCATAACTATAAAAACAGACCAAACGACCTTCCCATATCAAGCCAAAACCCTGTGCTGGTCTATCTTTATGCTTATGAATTTTAGGTAACCCATTCGTAAATTCAAATTTTTGGTTATAGATTTCGTGTCCAAAAGGTAGTTCTATAAAGTCTAATTCTGGAAATACTTTTTTCATTGCCACACGAACATACGGATCCATTCCGAAGTTGTCATCAATATGCAAAAAGCCACCTGCCAGTAAATAATTCCTTAAATTCTCAGCTTCTCCATCCGAAAAAACGACATTTCCATGTCCTGTCATGTGCAGAAATGGATAATTAAACAACTCAACACTTCCCACTTCTACCGTTCCATAATCTGGATCTATGTTAGTTTTAAGGTTGTCATTACAGAATTTAGCTAAGTTGGGCAAAGCTGTTGGGTTAGAATACCAATCACCGCCTCCACTATACTTAAGTAATGCTAGTTTTAGGCTAACCGATTCGTTAGACATTTTGAATGAAGTCACCGCAAAAGCAACTATTAATAATAAAAATATTTTTTTCATGTATTTATTTTTCTGGTAAATAGTACCGCCAAATGCATTCAGCGAGTAGCAAATTTAACAAATTGTTGGTTCTTCTTACTTAATATCCAAAAACTGTAAACTTCCATCTGGTTTCAAAACATAATACTGTTTTTTAATCACCGTTTTTTCTGGAACTTTAGGCGTTTCCTCCTTATTTTCTTTATTTCTAAGATAAGTAATTTTCAAGTTATAAGTAAATTGCACCACAGGTTCAAGCACACTCGGGGTGATAACCGCATCAAAATCCTTATATGCAATCGGCTGATAATACAATGTCCAAGCCTTTTCGGCAAGTTGAACTTTGCCCTTTTTTGCGATTAAGCTATTACTAAACAAATTGTTATTTGTATAAGCTTGATACTGAAAATAGTTATCATAAGGCATCGAAACAGCCGATTTATCATTTACATAACGATAACGACTAGATAAATCAACCCCCAAATCTTGGTGTAATTTTTCTTTTTTGGCAGCAATTGTAACCGCTTTTTCTCGCATAGTGTCATAAACACCTTCCATATCATCCACAAAATAATCTACTCTAACCAAATCATAAATCTCATTTTGAGCGGCTGCCGTTACTATTTTATCCAATACACGTTCATCTTTGAAACGAACATGAATATTCTTTTTCATTTCAAAGCCCTTAGGTACTTCGTTGTACGTTTTACTAAATAATTTGCGCTCAACCACATATTCATAGACAGGTACAAAGGTCAACATATCAATAAAAACATCTTTTTCTGGAATATTGACCCTCGTCAAAGCTCGTTTAAACCCATTGATGCGTTTATTCATTAAGGTGTCAATTTCTCCCGTTCTTCGCCCAACTTGACTCAAATGAAAAATTGCTAAATAACTATCTGCCTTGACGTTCATCAATATTTTAATATCAAAAGTCACATCATTTCGTATCGCAGAGCCTGCCAAAGCAACAACTGGTCTAGATTTATTATTATAAGATGAATTGTATTTATCTTTCTGATAAGCTCGATTTTGTTGATTCGCATTTCCACGCGCTTGCCCAAAACCAATAACGGCAATGCATTGTAGCAATAAAAAAAAGCCTAATTTTTTCATAATAAGTAGTTGTTATAATGATGAATGATGAATGCTCCGCTGTTAGTTCAACCAAAATAGCGGAGTATTTGTTGTAGTATTGAACGCGTGTACCTTCCTGAAATAGGTTAACTAAAAATCAACAGCGGAGCATTCATCATTCATCATTCATCATTCCGCATTAGCATTAATTATTTTAAAGCACTCCGCCCTGTTCCAATCTTTTCAATAAATCATCAAAAACCGTCAAATCTTCATAATAATACTTCGCTGCCTCCTCGATTAATTCGGGTTTATTTAAGTCAATTTTGTGCATTTCGTGGTTGGTTCGGAGTGAAATATACAAGTGATTATCCACAAAATAAAGATGCGTTTGTATTTTACTACTTGTGATAAAATGTACCAATTGACGCTGCAAAGTCAAGGACAAAACACTTGGATTTTCTTTAGTAGAATAAACTTTAAAATACTTTGCAAAAGAAGCTTCTAAATCCGTTTGAGGGAAAAAATTCTGCTGATGCAAACCAAGTGTATTCGTTCCTGTTGCATTTGGAGATGGATAATTTTGATTGGGAGCAATCACCAATTTATAAGGTAATGCATCATGGAGTTTTAACCGAATCAACCCTCCTTTGAACTTATCGCTTCCTCGTTTTTGGTTACGAAAAGCTACATTAACGCCAGTTATTCTAATTGGATAGCCTTTATATAGCCCTGTTATGTTATAGTATTTTTTCAAAAGGCGAATATAACCTTCAAAAATACCTGATGCTTTCTTATCTATTTCATCAAACTCAACAGGTTTTTTTTCAAAAGTCCAATTCTTATTTTTGGCTTCTGCTATATAACCATAAATGTTTTTTTTAAATAGTCTTTGATAGTCTTTCTTTTGTTTTTTTATTTGGGTGAAAATGTAAGTATAAACAGGAATTGCAATGATTATTGCTAAAATGATTATCCAAGTATGGCCTCTTAAAGTAAACCAATTCGGAACTTGTGCTAAAATCACAACAAGAGGCATTCCTCCTCCAGACCATTTCTGCAATCGTTTTTCTTGCTCTAAATAATATACGCGAGTCTCTTCCACCTCATCCAGAAAGGAAGGAAGAAAAGGTAAATCTTTTTGTATTTTTTGCGGAAGTTTTGCCATTCGTTTTCTACTTTTTCGTAAAAAATGTTTACCCAAAGATATATAAAAATAACAACAGGCAGTCACGTTTTGTGCTGCCTGTTGTCTAATAATTATTTACTTTGATAGAATATCTTAACGCAAATCAATAACATCTGTTCCCTTCGGAAGCTTTTTTACATTAACTCCAAAAGTTGAATTAGTAACTGCTACATTAGTTTTTACATTCTTAATATCAATCGTATAATGGGTATTACTTCTATCAAAAATCTTGATTCGATTGATTTTATTTGTTGCTTTATCAATCGTTACCCGAATTTTTGTAAAATCACTATCACGCGTTTTAGGCTTAAATTCTAACTTATAAACCGCTCTTCCTTTCTCTTTGGTGGTTGTAATTAATGCAGAAATAAAGTCTTTTTCAAAAGTTTTCAATAACTTATCTGGCGAACTAAACAAGCCCATTTCGTCATCATCTTCTGGCTCACTAATATATAATTCCTTATTCACTTTTTGGTGATTCCAAAGCGTTTCACCATCCGAAATCATCGTTTGGTCTTTAGCAATCATTTTGAATTTATCTCCCTTTACTGTTAACTTTGCTGATTGTTTTTCAACCTTATCACCTGTTTTTAGGCTCATAGTCAGCTCCATTTGCATGGACTTATAAGAAGCATACTTTTGATGTACCTTCTTCAAAATCTTTACCGAAGCGGGATCAGATTTATCTGTAAATTGATTTTTTGACTTCTTTTGGGCATTCATCGTATTAGCTCCAAATGCTACCAAACAAACTAAAATGAATAATCTCATCTCTTTTATAATTATGTATATTTTGTTATATAAAAATTGCTATTCAATCCTCTAAGTAGTTAGTCCAGTTAATCGTATCGGATAGAAATCGTGTCGGTTTTTAAAACAGACACGATTTAACCACAAAACATAGTCCGACAAAATTAACTTGACTAACTACTAAGGAATGATAAAAGTTTATTCCTTCTACCTAAAGGTTTCCAACTAAGAAACGCATTTTTTACAAAAAAGATTATTACCAAAGGATTAAAACCATATATCAATGATTAAACACCCTTTCTGAAAGATAAAACGCATTTTGAAGGCGAGAAATAAGACCGCCCTAAAGAACTACAAAAAGTGAAATATGATAGTAACTTATAAAAGTTTACGCTATATCTCGCTTCCCGCAGCCCTTTAGGGCGGTCTCATTTCTCGCTTCCCAAAAAAACTCTAATCTCCGCTCAAGCTCATCAAAATTTGAAGAATATACCAAAATAACAACATCAATGACGCAAATAAGCCCAATGAAGCAGCCACATATTGTCCTTTATGATAGTTATTCATAACGTTAGAAGTTTGGTATAAAATAGAACCAGCAGCCAAAACCACCATTGCCACAGAAAACCAAAGCCCTAAACTAAAGCCAAATATCATTCCTGCTACGAATAAACCAATCGCGATAAAAAAGCCAACTGTCAAAGCAGAACGCAAAAACGAAAAGTCTTTTCCTGTAACAAAAACCACTGCCGTCAATCCACTGAATAAGAATAAAGTGATAACAGCCGCTTGACTAATCAATTCTGTGCTACCAGTATAAGCTATCGCTATATAGATTAAAGGCACAAAAATAAAGGCTTCCAAAATCACATAACCAGCCAATGCTAGATATTGGTCTCGAATATTAGTTGCATTCATTGCCCAACGCTCCAAATAACTCGTTCCAAACATAAACGCTCCCAAAACCAATAACCAAGTCCAACCTTGCATCATTGATAAACCAATATTTACGATTGCTGGCGTATTCAAAAATAAAGTCATCACAACCACAAATCCTAAAACAGCCAAAGCGACGTGCATATAGGTTTTTCTAATAAAAGCAGCTTGCACCGTTTCATTTTCTCTTGATACGGCTATTGCTGCCGCCTGATAATGTCCTTCCATTGTTTTTTCTTCTTTTAATTATATTTTTTGAAAAAATAAACTCAAATATCAAATGTTCTTTTATAAAAATAACATCATGCAAATTACAAAAAAAATGATAAAGTGGTTCAAAATTTAGAGCAATTTTTCGACACGCGATTGTAATATCGGCACTAAATCAGCTTCAAACCAAGGGTTTTTCTTATGCCATCCGTGATTTCTAGGCGACGGATGCACCATTGGCAAGTACTCAGGTAAGTATTCATTATAATGTAAAACCGTTTCCGTTAAATTCTTTTTTCTGCGCTTGCCTAAGAAATATTTTTGAGCATAAATCCCAAAAAGTAAAGTTAATTCGATATTTGGTAGAAGAGCTAGTAGGTCTTTATGCCATAGTTTTGCACATTCTTTTCGTGGTGGCAAATCACCTCTTTCTCCTGTTCCAGGATAACAAAATCCCATTGGAACAATCGCAATTTGGCTATCATCATAAAAAGTTTCTTTATCTACATTCATCCATTTTCGGAGTCGGTCTCCGCTTGGGTCATTCCATGGAATACCTGATTTATGAACTCGAATACCTGGTGCTTGACCTACAATTAGGATTTTTGCACTAGACTTTGCTACTAAGACAGGACGAACTCCCATAGGTAAATGTGCTTCGCAATGTGTGCAAGCACGGATTTGGGTGAGGAGGTGATTGAGTTCAGCAGACATAATTGTTTAATGTTTTTAACATTTAGAAAAATATAATATTCAAAGAATGTAAAATAAGACTTTTCATTGACAGTTTTTTATACCTTCGATGTCCTAATTTTGACAATACCTATTCATTCAATAACCTTTATCAAGTAAAGAAAATATAACAAGGTTAAATATCTCTTAATTGAAATACATTACAAAACCTGCTACTAAATATATTGTTAATTATAATTTAAAGAAGTGAGAAATAAATAAGATAATTGATAATACGGTATTATTTTTTCTTTAGCTTCTAAGTAACTAATGTTACACAACATTTTAAGATATAATCTTTTATTAGTTATAATAAATTAAAAGTATTTTTATTAAACCTTTTTCAAAGAAATCAAAGAAATAGCTTTGCAAGTTATTTCTTTAGTCAAGCAACAACAATCAAAAAATCTCAGGTTATATGCAAGCAAGTAAGCCAATGTGGTATCTCGAAAATATAGACGTTACAGGTATTTTTTGCCCAACGAAGTCTGCCAATATGCTAGATAGTCACGCTCATAAAAAATTCAAAAAGGGCGAATACATCTACCTTCCTGACGAACACGCTGATAGAATTTACTTCATTGCTGAAGGTAAAATCAAAGTAGGTACATACTCCTCAGAGGGTAAGGAAATTACCAAAGCTATATTAACCAAAGGAGAAGTTTTTGGTGAGTTATCATTAATTGGAGAAGGAAAACGTCGAGATTTTTCGGTTGCACTAGAGGAAACCTTAGCTTGTATTGTTAGTGTTGACGAAATGAAAGGGTTGATGAAAAACCACAGTGGTTTAAATCTTTTTATGATGGAAATACTAGGAAATCGCCTATTGAAAATGGAAAAAAGGCTAGAATCTCTTGTTTTTAAAGATTCACGTACTCGTATTATTGAATACTTGCACGAATTAGCCAAGGATAAAGGACAACGTGTAGGTTACGAAACTTTGGTTAGAGGTTTTTTGACACATCAAGAAATAGCTAATCTCACGGCTACCTCTCGCCAAACGGTTACTACTATCCTGAATGAATTACGTCGAGACAATATTATTACTTTCAATCGCCGAAGATTGTTGATTCGGGATTTGGATAAGTTGAAATAGAAGAATAGAACAGAGATAAAGAGACCGCCCTTCGGGCTTAGAGAATAGAGATAAAAGCGTAAAATTCTACAATCCGCTATAACATCTCTGTTCTCTAAGCCCGAAGGGCGGTCTCTTTTCTAAAAATCTCTTCTCTAAGATTATCCTTCCATTTTCTCAACTCTCGCGACATCATACGCCACTTTATACTTAGGGTCTTCGATGATATTCACTTCTATAATTTCTTCTGCATTCTCAAGTAATCGACGACAATCTTTACTCAAATGCTTCAAATGTATATTTTTTCCCGCTTTAAGATAGCGTTCTGTTAATTTATTCAACGCCTCAATACCTGACATATCCGCGACACGGCTTTCTGCAAAGTCAATAATAACTTCTTTAGGGTCATTTAGAACATCAAATTTATCGTTAAAAACACCAACAGAACCAAAAAATAATGGACCAAAAATCTCATAGTGTTTTACACCATCATCATCCAAATATTTTCTAGCACGAATACGTGTTGCATTTTCCCAAGCAAAAACCAATGCAGAAATAATTACACCAACCAATACAGCTAATGCCAAATTGTGTAAGAATACTGTAATTAAAGCCACCAAAACCATAACCAACACATCAACTGCTGGCATCTTACCGAAGGTTCTCAAACTCGCCCATTCGAACGTTCCGATAGCGACCATAATCATTACACCTGTCAAAGCTGCCATTGGTAATTGCTCAATGTAACTTGCACCAAACATAATGAAAACCAACAACATCACAGAAGCTACAATACCAGATAATCGCGCTCTTGCTCCAGAAGAAATGTTAATCAAACTCTGACCAATCATCGCACAACCACCCATTCCTGAGAAAAATCCAGTTATAAAGTTTGCCAATCCTTGCGCTACTGCTTCTTTATTAGAACGTCCACGTGTTTCTGTGATTTCGTCAATTAAGTTCAAAGTCAATAAACTTTCAATCAAACCAACACCCGCAATAATCAATGCATAAGGAAAAACAAGCTCTAAAGTTGCCCAAGTTAAAGGCACTTCTGGTATATGGAAAGGAGGAAATCCACCTTGAATAGAAGCTATATCTCCAACCGTTTTGGTATCAATTTGGAATCCAATCGTAATTCCTGCTACCACCAAAATCGCCATCAAAGACGCTGGAATAACTTTCGTTATCTTTGGTAATCCCCAAATTATCAACATCGTCAATCCAACCAAGCCAAGCATCAAATACAAAGGTTCGCCCGAAAGCCAAAACTCTCCCGACTTGAACTGATCC
>CAKZLT010000699.1 GCA_937127195.1 uncultured Saprospiraceae bacterium | reverse complement strand
AAATTTATTGCAGGAAGCGAAATTGGCTTGCCTAGTGCTACGTTGAGCGATATTCTAACTAAATTGAAAACTGTTTATTGCAGTAATATAGGTTTTGAGTTTGCTCACATCGACAACCAAGACAAATACAATTGGTTGAAGGAACGTATTGAAAAAATTACGCCTGGCAGTTATGGTCACAGCATCGAAAAGAAAAAACGTATTTTAGAGAAATTGAACGGGGCTACTGGTTTCGAAAATTTCTTAGGTAAAAAATACGTTGCTCAAAAACGTTTTGGCTTGGAAGGTGGTGAATCTGCTATTCCTGCTTTAGATGCAATTATCAATACGGCTGCTGGTCTAGAAGTAGAGGAAGTAGTTATTGGTATGGCGCATCGTGGTCGTTTGAACGTATTGGCGAATATCATGGGAAAAACCTATGAGTACATCTTTAGCGAATTTGAAGGAAACGTACCAGAAGATACTATTTTTGGAGATGGAGATGTAAAATACCATTTGGGCTTTTCTTCTCAAATAAAAACTCCTGAAGGTTTTGACGTGCATCTAAAGCTAGTTCCAAACCCTTCTCACTTGGAAGCCGTAGGACCAGTTGTTCAAGGATTCTCAAGAGCAAAGGCAGATTTGTTGTACGAATCTAATTTTGATAAAATTTTACCAATTTTAATTCATGGTGATGCTGCTGTTGCAGGACAAGGCGTTGTGTATGAATTAGCTCAAATGAGTCAACTGGAAGGTTATTATACTGGAGGAACGATTCATTTTGTTATTAACAATCAAATTGGTTTTACGACAGATTTTGAAGATGCTCGTTCTTCTACTTACTGTACTTCAGTGGCTAGTTTGGTGGAAGCTCCTGTTATTCATGTTAATGGTGATGACCCCGAAGCGGTTGTATTTGCGGCGGAGTTGGCAGTAAGTTATCGTCAGAGATTCAATACAGATATTTTTATAGATATGGTTTGTTATCGTAAGCATGGTCACAACGAAGGTGATGACCCGAAGTTTACGCAACCGACTATGTATCAGTTTATTAAGAATCACCCAAATCCAAAAGACATTTATTCGGAAGAATTGATTTCTAAAGGAAAAATCGAAGCTGATTTGGTTGAGTCTATGGATAAAGACTTTTGGAAAAAACTACAAGACCGCTTAGATGAGGTTAAAGAAAAGCCTTTACCATATACTTATCAAGAACCAGAAAATGCTTGGAGAGCATTAAAAGTAGCACTTTCGGAAGAAGATTTTTTAACTTCTCCTGATACAGGTGTTAATAAAGAAATACTCGAAAAAATTATTAGTCATTTGATGACCATTCCAGAGGACTTGAAGCCGCTCTCGAAGGTTAATCGTTTGATGAAAAATACGAATAAACTACTTGCAGCAAATACTTTAGATTGGCAATTAGCAGAGCTATTGGCTTATGGTAGTATTTTGCTGAATGGGCAAGATGTTCGTATGAGTGGTCAAGATGTCAAACGTGGTACATTCTCGCATCGTCACGCTATTTTAGTAGATACAAATACGAACGAGGAATATAATCGTATCAATAATATAGAAGAGAAACAAGGAAAATTCCGAATCCATAATTCGTTGTTGTCGGAGTTTGCAGTATTGGGATTTGAGTTTGGTTACTCAATGGCGACTCCAGAGGCTTTGGTACTTTGGGAGGCACAATTTGGTGATTTTGCCAATGGCGCGCAGGTCATGATTGACCAGTTTATAGCCGCATCAGAAAGTAAGTGGAATAGAAGTAGTGGTTTGGTAATGTTGTTACCTCACGGTTACGAAGGACAAGGTCCAGAGCATTCTAGTGCAAGATTAGAGCGTTATTTACAGCTTTGTGGAGATTATAATATGACCGTGGCGAATGTAACGAAGCCTGCCAATTTCTTCCATTTATTACGTCGTCAGTTGGTTCGCCCGTTCCGTAAACCATTGATTGTCATGTCTCCGAAGCGATTATTACGCTACCCAGCTTGTGTGTCTCCGATTGAAGACTTCACGCCAGGTAATAATTTCCAAGAGGCGTACGATGATGAAGTAACAGCTAAAAATCCGAAAGATGTGAAGCGTGTGCTTTGGTGTTCTGGTAAAATCTACTACGAATTACTAGAAAAGCAACAAGCAGATAATCGCACAGATGTTGCAGTTGCTAGATTGGAACAATTGTATCCTTTTCCTACAACTCAATATGAGACGATTATGGCTCAGTATGAAAATGCGGAAACTGTTTGGGTGCAAGAAGAACCTGAGAATATGGGAGCATGGAGATATTTCTTGTCTCAAAGAAGAAAAGATAGCTTGGATGTTGTGGCTAGAAAAGCAAGTGCTTCACCAGCAACAGGATTTTATAAAATACATGAAAGAGAACAAAATAGTATTATCGAAAGAGCTTTTGATTTAGGCTAATTTGATTTTTGTTTTTTTATTGAAAAATGGCTTGTTGAATTTGGTTCAGCAAGCCGTTTTTTTATTCTTGTGCTTCATCTATTATTTCAAAAATATTTTCAACTTTTTCACAAACTTCTTGAGCGGTTCTTTCTGTAATAGAGTAGTTATTATCATAATCAGCCTTATTTCTCATACTCCGTAAATGTCTCATTTCAAAGCCTATGTGTAATAAATCATCATCGTCAACTCCATCAAGAGTATTACTAATACGATGCCATTCATCTTCACTCTGAAAGATATCAATAAGTTGTTTATGTTTGTCCCTTCTACTTTGGAAGCGGTTAATATAAAGACATAAAACATTAAAAATAGAGTAGTAAGCCCGACTAATAGCGGACCTGTAACTAGCCTCATTTTTATTCTGAATAAGTTCTTTTGATAAAGAAAGATATTCGCGCCAATTAAATTGCATCTATTTTACGGGTTGTAATTGAAATGTAGTTGTAAAATTTATCCTTTCTGAGTAATGACCAACCTTTAAACATATGTCTAATTTGTTTAGAAGCTTGTTTGGTATTTAATGGAGTAATAATGAAAATATGCAATGTTTCATAAAGCTCCTCTTCATCAATAGATAACTCAAATTGTACACTATAGTTAGTGAAAAAGTTATTTACTCTAGTTATAGTTTCTTGTAGTGCAGCTTGGAGTTTATATTTTTGAATAAATTTTGTTACATCTAATGCTAAAGTTAATTCATTAATCCATTCAGAATAATTAGAATGAATGGTTTTATCTGTTTCTTTATAACATAGAGCTGAATAGAAAGTTATCTCATTACTATTTAATCTATAAACTTCACCTTCTAAACTAATAGGTTCATAGTAGTCTTTCTTTAAAAGAGAGCCTAGACTAGACTCAACAAGCACCGTTTGAGGATTTGCTGAACTATTTAAATCAAAGTTAAAATCAGTAATTGGAATCATGAGTTAAATTTTTCTTTTATAAAGTCAGATAATCCTTTTTCAAAAGCACTTTCTATATGAGAATGAGCAATATCTAACCATCTGTTCAAAGTTATAAATGAAAAATTATCTAATTGTAATTGTAAATACCTCAAATCAAAAAGTATTGGTGCTGTCATTTTATCATCAGGTCGCAGTGAAGCTTGTTGAATGGCTAAAAGAGTACTTTCTTCTTCTAATAAATATTCTGTAATCATTTGAAAAGAATGAGTTTTACTCGAAATATCATTAGGAATATGAGGTCTAATATTAAATATTTGTTCTATATTTTCATAATTGTGTTGCGTTCCGCTATCTATTTTATTTATGTACCTTAAACTAAGATTAGTTACATCACTAGGTTTCATAATTTTGATATAAGCATCTAAGCATCTATTAATACAGGAATTGTAAGTATCCCAATTAACATAAGGTTTTATAGCATTTACCACTAACTGATTCTCAGAGAATTGAACCATTAAGTTACCTTCTGAATTAGAACTTTTCAAAATATATCGCTCATCTGTTTTTGGCGAAACATCAATTCCTTTAGGATTTATATGGATAGATAAATTAGGTCTTTTTTCTGTTTTTTTATTAGGGAATATATCTTTTATTTCTGCATAAAAATCAGCATGAAAGGTTAAATCCCATTCATTTTGTTCACTTGTTGTATGTATTTCAAAAACAGCTTCTAAAAAAGGAGGATTAGAATAATTATTACTCATATGTATTCTTTGTTTAAAAACAAATATAGATTTTTTTGTTTGAAACAAAATTTATTTTAAGCTTTTCTTTAAAGATAAAGCTCTTTAAAGAAAGAAAATATATAAAAACTAAACAATAAGCATAAAAAATAGTTTACTTATCATTATATATTTTTACTTATGAACATTCATTCATATATTTGTATTTATGAAAACAAAAGAAACCTATAAAATAGACGAAGCAGAAGCTAATAGACTTAAAAAGGTGGCTTTTATACTAAAAACAGTAGCACATCCTACTCGATTAGGTATCATCAAGCTACTAGAAGTGAATGCAGATTTGTCTGTTTCTGAGATTTGTCGGCAATTAGGAACAGAACAATCTTTGACTTCTCATCATTTACAGAATATGCACTTGAAAGGCATTTTGAGTGTGGTTCGAGAAGGTAGAAGTCGAAAATATTCTCTTAAAGAAAGAGATGTGTTACAAATTATAGATTGCCTTGACAATTGTCAGTGCAATATTCAGTTATAAAATGGACATTTAAAGAAGCACTAAATAGGTGCTTTTTTAAGTTCATTAAATATGAAAATTACATCATATATTGTTTTGTTAATTATTTGGTAGAGCCTCGTAGGTAGGTTCTTTTATAAACGCTTTTTTATAAAAAAATAAAAATGAAAGTAGAGCAAATTTACACGGGATGCTTGGCGCAAGGTGCTTATTATATTGAAAGCAACGGAGAGGCTGCTATCATTGACCCATTAAGAGAGACGAAGCCTTACCTAGAAAAGGCAACTGCTAACGGAGCTAAAATTAAATACATTTTTGAGACTCACTTTCACGCTGATTTCGTATCAGGACATTTGGATTTAGCTAAGAAAACAGGAGCTAAAATCATCTATGGACCAACAGCGTCAACTAGTTATGAAATTCACGAAGGAAAAGACAACGAAATATTCAAGTTAGGAAATGTTACCCTTCAATTATTGCACACACCAGGGCATACTCCTGAGAGTAGTACGTTTTTGTTGAAAGATGAAAATGGCAAAGAACACGCGATTTTTTCGGGAGATACCTTATTTATAGGCGATGTAGGTCGTCCAGATTTAGCCCAAAAAGCGGGTGATATTACGCAAGAAGACTTAGCAGGCTGGCTATTTGATAGCCTCAGAAATAAAATAATGACTTTGCCTGACGAAGTGATTGTTTATCCTGCACATGGTGCGGGTTCTGCTTGTGGCAAGCACATGAGCAAAGAAACGTGGGATACTTTAGGTAATCAAAAAGCAACTAATTACGCGCTTCGTGCCAATATGACCAAAGCCGAGTTTATCAAAGAAGTAACGGATGGCTTATTGCCTCCGCCTCAATATTTTGCGAAAAACGCCAAAATGAATAAATTGGGTTATGATAGCTTTGACGAAGTGATGAAACGTGGCGCGGTTGCGTTGTCTTCTCGCGCATTTGAGGCAGCGGCTAACGAGCATGAGGCTTTGATTTTGGATGTTCGTGATAAGAAAGAATTTGTAAAAGGCTTTATTCCTAATTCTGTTTTTATTGGAATTGATGGTGGTTTTGCTCCATGGGTTGGTGCTTTGATACCTGATTTGAAGCAACCTATCTTGATTGTCGCGCCAGAAGGAAGAGCCGCAGAAGTAGTTAAAAGATTATCTCGTGTTGGTTATGATAATGCTATTGGTTACTTAGAAGGTGGTTTTGAAGCGTGGAAAGGACATGGAGAGATAGATAGTATTGAGGCAATTGATGCTAAAGATTTTGTGGCAGCTTATGACAAAGACCTTAAAGTATTGGATGTAAGAAAACTAGGAGAATGGGAAAGTGAGCATATCGAAACGGCGCAACACTTTGCATTAGATTATATTAATGAGCAAATGGCAGAAGTCAATAAGGACAATACTTATTATATGCATTGTAAGAGTGGATATCGTGTGACGGTTGCAGCTTCAATATTGAAATCAAGAGGTTTTGAGAATTTGGTCATTTTACATGATAAGTTTGATGAGCTTATTGCTTCAACTATTCCAACAAGTGCATTTGTTTGCCCTTCGACTTTGAAGTAATGTGAGTTGAGTTGCCAGTAATGGGTTGGCTACAGCTATAAGTCGCTACTTAATAGCAGTAGCCAACCCGTTACCCGTAATTGGCAACTCGCAACTTCATTTTTTAATAGAAACCAAAAAAATCAAAGGTTTTGGCAAAGCATACAACTCTACAAAAGATTTTCCCATTTCTGGTTTGGTTGCCTTCAGTCAATAAAAGAACCATACAATCAGATTTCATTGCAGGATTGACAGGTGCTGTTATTGTGCTTCCTCAAGGTGTTGCTTTTGCAATGATTGCGGGACTTCCGCCTATTTATGGGCTTTATACTGCGATAGTTGCGCCGATAGTCGCCGCTTTATTTGGTTCTTCTAATCAGTTATATTCGGGGCCAACTACGCCGCTTTCTATTGTTATTTTTGCTACAATCAGTCAATTAGCAACCGAAACGACGGCTGAGTTTATCGCCTTGACGATTACACTTACTTTTCTGACAGGATTGATTCAACTCCTTTTGGGAGTTATTCGATTGGGAGCGATTGTCAATTTTGTATCACATACGGTGGTTGTAGGATTTACGGCAGGAGCAGGACTTCTTATTACAAGCAAGCAACTCAAATATGTTTTTGGAATCCCGATAGAATCTGGAACATCATTTGGCGATACGCTTTTTTTAATAATAAAACAACTTCCTGATACGAATCCTTATGTTTTTGTAGTTGCTTTTGGGACTTTGTTATCCGCCATTTTATTAAAAAAATACTTCCCAAAAATACCTTATATGCTATTGGCAATGGGAATTGGAAGTATTTTGGCGATTGTACTTGGTGGCACATCGAACGGAATTACTTTTGTAAAAGAAATGCCCGCACAGCTTCCTCCTTTTGCATTGCCTAGTTTAGAATGGGGAAATATTCAGACTTTATTGCCCAATGCTTTTGCGTTGGCGTTATTGGGATTGATAGAAGCGGTAGCCATCGCTCGGTCAATTGCTATGAAAACGAATCAACGAATTGACAGTAATCAAGAGTTTATAGGTCAAGGTTTATCCAATATTGTTGGTAGTTTATTTTCTAATTATGCCAGTTCTGGCTCATTTTCTCGCTCAGGTGTCAATCATCAATCTGGAGCAAAAACGCCTTTAGCGGTTGTTTTTGCATCGATTTTGGTTTTATTGATAGTGCTTTTTGTCGCGCCTTTAACGGCTTATTTACCTATTCCTGCTATGGGCGGAATCATTCTTTTGGTGGGTTATAACTTGATTGATTTCAAGCATATTCGCGAAATACTAAAAGTGAGTAGATTAGAAACTATTGTATTATTGGTTACAATGCTTGGAACTGTATTCTTGCAACTTGAATTTGCTATTTACCTTGGAATTTTATTTTCATTAGTATTCTATTTGCAGAAAACATCGAAACCTAATGTGACATTATTAGCTCCTCAAGATGAAAAAGAACAGCTTGTTAATATCATCAGGCAAGAAGGAATTAACGAATGTCCTCAGCTCAAAATCGTGAGAATTGATGGCTCAATTTATTTTGGGGCGATAGAACATATTACTTCTTTTTTTGAAAAAATATATGCAGACTCTGAAAAAAAGGTGCTTATTGTAGCTAATGGCATCAATTTTATTGATTTGGCTGGTGCTGAATGGATGACTGCGGAAGCCGAAAGATGGCGTAAAAAAGGCGGTCAATTGTATATTTCTGGTTTGAAAACAGAGGCGCAAGACATTTTGATAAAAGGCGGCTTTAAGGAGAAGATTGGAGCAGATGCTTTCTTTTCTAAGAAAAAAGAAGCAATAAAAAATATATATCAGAACTTAGACCTCGAAATCTGCAAGACTTGTACGAATAAAATTTTCATGGAATGTAAAGTGTAAGTTCTAAAATTAAGTAGGTGAACAGAAGTAAAGATGAGTTAGAATAGGAGATTATTTTTGTTCATGTACTTAGAGCATTTTATAGAAAGGAATTAGTTTTTTTACCAATAACTAATTCCTTTTTATTTTTAAAAAAAAGGTGTATTTAGTGCCAAAATATGTATATTGTAGGATATAAAGACCTAAGTATTAACTATTTATTTTAACTGCGAGACTATGTATTTTAACACCATTCCTGAAATAACAAATGAAATAACGAAGGTTATTGCTCAATCAAAAACAGATTTTTTGCACCTAGAACACCATCAACTCAATTGGAAACCCAATCCTGAAAGCTGGAGTGTTGGTCAATGTTTAGACCATTTGGTGCAATCTGCTGATGCCTACGAACCTTTATTTAAAGAATTGATTAATAAAAATCAACGAGCCAATTTTTGGCGAAATATTCCTTTTTTACCGAGTCTTTTTGGCAAAACTATCCTTAAAGCCGTTGGTCCATTTCGAGAGAAAAAGTCAAAGACCTTTTCGGTTTTTGAGCCTACTCAAAGTAATGTTTCGACGAATATTCTCAATAAATTGGAAGAACGATTACTGATTTTTTCGGGTTTAGCTAATCAATTAACAGGCTTCCCTTTAGAAAAAACAATCGTAACTTCCCCTGTTGCAAAATTGGTGAATTACAGTTTATTGGATGCGCTGAATATCGTAACGGTTCATAATTATCGTCATTTTAATCAAGCTAAGGAAGTAATGGCTATGCAAGAATTTCCGAAAGAAAAAGTAGCGTAATTGGACATTATTTAAAAAACGTTTGGAACAGTTGTTATAGATTAAAAAGAATACCATGAAATGTATCAAATCTCTAGTATTGACGACCTTTTTATTTTTGTCTATAACAACTTTCGGACAACAAGTTTCATCTCCAGTTTTAAATGATAGCGCCCAAATCATTATGCCTAGAATGATGGGATATTCTATTAAAGCACTTCAAATAAGAACGGCTATTGGCTGGCAAGGCAATCCGAATATTGAGTTAGGTTGGCAAAAAAGTAGTTACGCAATCGGATGTGGAGGCATTGCGGGACTAAATTATTACGCAGGCAGTGGCTTTTTTTATAGCATTAACCAAAATGAACAAAATCGTTTTGTAATGAACCCCAAAGTTGGTGCTGACTTGATGATTATGTTTTTAAGTTTTGGTGGACAGTTGAATTATTATTCAGACTTTGAAAACCATGCTTTTGGATTTTCCCTTACTTTGTCACTTTGGTTAGATAATCAATGGAAAATTCAATATGTTGAAAATCTTACCTTCGGTAACTCAGATGTTTTGAATATTGGAAATCGTGGTGTGATGTTGATTTATGGAATCAATTTAAAAAAGAAGGATTCTCAGGAAGAATGGGAAAAGCGTTTTAAGAAGAAATAATATTCATTTTTAAAATAATAACCCACTTTTCAATATTTGAAATACCTTTGCAGCATCTTTTAAACATTGCTAAGATGAATAAAAATGAAGAAGCATAATTTCTGTTCTGGACCATCTATTTTGCCACAAGTTGTATTTGAACAAGCTGCGCAAGCGGTTCTAAATTGGAATGATAGCGGTTTATCCATTCTCGAAATTTCACACCGAAGTCAAGGATTCGTAGATATAGTTGACGAAGCGGTGGCTTTAGTAAAAGAACACTTGCAGTTGACAGATGACTACGAAGTCATCTTTTTGTCGGGCGGTGCGACCAGTCAATTTTTTATGACGGCTATGAATTTTTTGGATAAGGAAGAAACAGCAGCTTATGTTGATACAGGTATATGGTCAGCGAAAGCCATCAAAGAAGCGGCAGCTTTTGGTAATATCAGTAAGATTGCTTCATCAGAAGATAAAGGTTTTTCTTATATACCTAAATCTTATAGTGTTCCAACGGATGCCAAATATTTGCACCTTACTTCTAATAATACCATTTACGGAACGCAAATTCACCAGTTACCTGAAACGGATGTGCCGATTATCGCAGATATGTCTTCAGATATATTCAGTCGTCCGATTGAGGTTGAAAGATATGGTGCAATCTATGCAGGCGCGCAAAAAAATACTGGAACAGCAGGTGCAACTTTGGTGATTATTCGTAAGGATATGCTTGGAAAAGTGAACCGAAAAATTCCAACGATGTTAGATTATACAAAGCATATTGCTAAGAATTCGGCGTTGAATACACCTCCTGTTTTTCCTATTTATGTGAGTTTATTGAATCTGAGGTGGCTCAAATCACAAGGAGGAGTACCCGCAATGAAGACTTTGAGCGAACAAAAAGCTGGTGCTTTATATGCCGAAATTGATAGAAATAGCTGTTTTATTGGTAAAGTTGCAGTTGAAGACCGCTCTTTAATGAACATTACATTCTTGCTTTCTAATCCTGATTTGAATGATAAATTTGGTGCTGCTTGCGACGCGGCTGGTATCGTTGCGGTCAAAGGACACCGATTAGTTGGTGGCTTTAGAGCTTCTATTTACAATGGAATGCCAATGGAAAGCGTGCAGGTTTTGATTGAAGTGATGCAGGAGTTTGAGAAGGAAAACGGTTGACGGTTGACGGTTGACGGTTGACGGTTGACGGACGCTGCGCTGATGGTTGACGGTTGACGGCATAGCCTAGTTGTATGATTAAGGTGAAAAAGTAGCCCCAAAGGGGTGAAATATGACAGCATCGGGGCTTGTCCCGATGAATGATAAATTATAGAATCATCAATTCTCGCCCTGAATGGGCGATATATATTGCGCCCATTTAGGGCTAATTAGGCAAATTTTTCATATTTTCATTCATCGGGAC
>CAKZLT010000698.1 GCA_937127195.1 uncultured Saprospiraceae bacterium | reverse complement strand
CCACTAAGGAGAATAATCATAATAATTTACTTACTTGACAGGTACATTTTTTAAAAAGTAATTTGTCATTAAAGTATATAAATGTCGAGTAGTATTTTTGCCTTCATAAATCCCGTGCGAACGATTCGGGTAAATCATCAAATCAAACTGCTTATTTTCTTTAATCAATTCATTAATCAAAGCTTCAGCATTCTGATAATGTACATTATCATCACCTGTTCCATGTATTACCAACAGATTTCCTTTCAAATTTTTAGCTTGTGAAAGTGGAGAACCAGCAATAAAATCTTGTTTCGTCTCTTCTGGAATTCCCATATAACGCTCCTGATAAGCATTATCATAGTACAATTGATTGGCTACTGCAGCAACCGCCATTCCCGTTTTATAGATTTCTGGATAGCGAAACATCAAGTTCAAAGTCATAGAACCACCGCCGCTCCAACCCCAAACGGCAACTCTTTCGTTATCTAAATAAGGTCGTTTCAAAATTTCTTTTGCTCCCATCGCTTGGTCACGAGAATTAACAATTCCCACTTTTCTATAAATACTCTTGCGCCAAGCAGTACCGTTTAGACAAGGCGTTCCTCGATTATCCATTGCTATCACGATATAACCTTTTTGAGTGAGCATCACATTCCAAAGGCTGTTCCACGTATCATTTGCAACTGCTCCCCACGGTTCTCCATAAACATAAAAAAGAACTGGGTATTTTTTATTTTCATCAAAATCATGAGGTTTCAACATTTTACCTTCTATTTCGATACCGTCTTCCGTTTTTATTTTAAAAAACTCCGTTTCAGGCATTTTCAGTTGATTAACAGCAGCGATGTAATCATCATTTTTTACAAAAGAAATAATTTCTTGATGATTAGGTAGCGTGATTAAACGAACAGAAGTTGGCTTTTTGTGACTTTGATGTGAATGAACCGCGTATTTTCCATTGGGAGAAACATTATAAAAATTCATTCCAGCAAAGTTGGTTGGAGTTACTTGTTTTGCTTTTTTCTTACCGCTCAAGCTGACTTGATACATATAGCGGCGAGTTGTCGTAAAAGGAGAAGCACTAAAATAAAGAGTGTTATTTTTCCAATCTTGCCCATAAACCGAAGCTACATCAAACTTGTTTCGAGTGACCAATCGCTTATTACCTGTTTTAATATAAACTTTAAATACTCGGCGATAGTCTTCCGTTTCGACCATTCTCAAAAATGCCTTATTTTCATCCACCAAAGTCAAATCTGCCATATCCCAGCCATTTGCCGTAGCATCAGGATAAGAAATATCCACCCACGTTTTAGAGCGTTCGGTATATAATTTCTTTAATTTTCCATTTTGAACATTGTAAGTATAAATGGTTAAAGTGTTTTGTTTTCGATTCAATTGCTGTATCAAAAGCGTACTCGCATCTACCCATTGCATTCTAGGAATATAATGTTCGCGTCCCCCATTTGGCAATTCAATCCATTTAATTTTTTGAGTCTGAACCGTAATTACACCAACTTTTACTGCGCTCGGCTTTTCGCCAACCTTTGGATATTGAACAGGAATTGTCTTAGAATAAACATCATCTGTATTATTAATCATCAAAAAATCTTTGATTTCGGAAGCATCCAATTGCCACAAAGCAATATGTGAACCTGCTTCATTCCATCTAAAACCATCTCTGCATCCAAATTCTTCTTCATAAACCCAATCAAATGTACCGTTGATAATATCATCTGTACCATCTTTCGTCAATTGAGTAATTTTTCCACTTACCAAATGTTCTATATATAAATTGAAGCCATGAACATAGGCTACTGATTCTGCATCAGGCGAAAACTTAGCAAACATCAAAGCTGACTTTCCAAACTTCTGCCCTAACTGACGAAACGTACCATTATTTTTATTAAAAAAATAGTAATCCCCTTTTGTATTGCTACGCCAAACTCGTTTGGTATTCGTAAAAATCAAAACCTTACTTTGGTCTAAAGAAATCACAAAATCCGAGATACGAATAGGTTTTTCTTTCCCTTCTGGAATTAATTTTTTTGCGGATAAAAATAAGCGACTACGTTGTTCTTGAGTATCATATCGAACCAAGTCTTTCGCTCCTTCAACCTCCAGCGACCGTTCCTGAATAATATAACCTTCACCGCCATCGACCCAGCGAATTTGTGGCGCACGTTCTTCGTTAAACTCATTTGAGTTAAAAATTCGGTCAATAGTCAACCTGCTCGCGTCTTGAGCATGAAGCGAAAAAACAGTAATAAAAACCAATACTGTGAAAAATAAGCGTTTCATATTTTATATTATTATGAGTATTAAATTTAAAAAAAAGTAGATTTTTCTGGTTCTATATGATTTGAGTTGGTCATTAGTACTTTTTTCTCGCTTTTCTAAACCTTATAAGGCATAGCCGTATTGTTAAGACAAAATCAAGTCTTCTTACGAAAAAGCTCCAAAGGGGTGAAATATGACAGCATCAGGGCTTGTCCCGATGAGTTAAAATATGAAAAATTCACCTAATCAACCCTGAATGAGCGCAATATTTATCGCCCATTCAGGGCTATAATTGATGGTTCTATAAATGGTTCTATAATTTATCATTCATCGGGACAAGCCCCGATGCTGTCATATTTCACCCCTTTGGGGCTACTTTTTTATTTTAAGTACATGAGCAAAAGTAATGACGTACTTAACTATACGGCTATGCTTTATCAAGGTTTGATTGAAGTTTGATATAACCTATTTTTTTGAAAATATAAACCAACCTAAATCATATAGAGCCAAAAAATAAGGCATTTGACGCTAAATTACGCCAAATGCCTTATCTAAAATCTAAATGATTAAGGGGGGAGGCAATAAATAACCTACCACAAAGAACGTTATTTATAAGCAATTTCTTTGCCTTGCTCAAACTTTACACCTTTAGCTTTAGCAAATCGAGGTGCTACAACTTTCGCCAAATAATCTTCTAATTCCCTTTTATTACGAAACTCACCTAAATAATAAGTCGTGCTATTCTCTGATTTTTCTTTAAAAGACAACCCTCCAAAAACCTTAAACAAATCATCTGTTAAGGGTAAAGACTTATTATATACTGTGACTAATTCAATTTTATAACCAGTGTAATCTTTCAAGCGTTTAGGGCGTCTCATATATTCCAATTGAGTATAACTACTCTCTCCGTTTGACGTTGCCATCACCATTTCATCTACATCAATTGACCTATTTTCTGCTATTACTTCATTAAATGCACCAACTTTAACCTGTTTGTTACTAGAAGCAGTATCAATAGGACTTGTCGGATTTGCATCAACAAAGCCTTGAATACCATCTTCTTCCTCCAATTCGGCTAATCTTGCAGCTAATAAAGTAAGCATACCTCCCATTCTTTCTTCTTCAAGTCTTTTTTCCTCTTCTAACGCGTCCATTTCAGATTGCGAAATCAGCATTGTATTCAATTTTACAAAACCAACTGCTATAATCCCACTTGATAAAGATGCTTTTTTAGTTGCTACTATATCTTCTTTCTGAATAGCCTCAGGCTTTATTTCTGCTATTTCTTTGACTTCTTCGTTTACTCTTTTTTCTTCGTTTTTATTTTCGTCAACTGCAACTTCTTCCATTTTCTCTTCTGCTTCATCTGGCATAGAGTGCACTACTTCTGCTTGATTTTCTGTAATTGTTTGAGTTTTTTCTTCTTTTTCAATATTAGTACAAGCATTTATTAATAATGTCATTAATAATAGTACAGAAAGTAATCTCATTATATTATTCGTTTTAGGTTTTGTGAATGTATTCAAGTATTGATTTTAATTAATTTTATTATTTCATAAAAAACAAATTAACACTCAATCATATATCTATATGACTAAGAATCATTATTTGAGACATTATTTTTTTAAAATTATTTTTTTCATTACCCGAATAGTAGATAAAAATTAAGAAAAAGTGTAGATGGAAAACATATTTTATTTTTTTTAATAGAAAATAAAATATTATGTAGTCACAAGAACAATGACAAATACCGAATATAGCTCATAAATTAGCAAAAAACATGATTTGGCGATGTCACGACAAATCAGTCTAAAATTTGCTAAATATAAAATATATATTCATATTTGTAATACAAAGTGCTACAGAAGTAGTTTTTTGTGTTTATTTGTTTGGGTTAGGGACCCCTTGCGTTTCGGCGCAAGGGCTTTCCATTTTTTAGGAAGCCCTTTTCTAAAGAATTTTTATTTCAAATCATTTTTCTATAATACACCAAATACTATTCCAATTCCATTCAATTTTCTTTTTTTTTATAAAAAACATCCCATTTCTAAATTATACTTTCAAATCAAGTCAATTATTAAATAATAATTGAACAAATGGTTTCTGATTAGCTTTCAAACAGGAAAAGCCTTATCTTTGCAGCGATTTTTAAGAAAAAAAATACAATATGCAATTGACATCATTAACTGCTGTTTCGCCAATAGATGGGCGTTACCATTCCAAAACAACCGATTTGGGGGCTTTCTTTTCTGAATATGCCCTGATTAAGTATCGCGTCTTAGTAGAAATTGAATATTTTATTGGCTTGTGTGAATTACCTTTACCACAATTAGCT
>CAKZLT010000697.1 GCA_937127195.1 uncultured Saprospiraceae bacterium | reverse complement strand
TCAAACTATATTGATAACTCGGAACGCCGCCAACTCCTCTAATTCTTAGATAACCATCGCGGTAATCAAAACAACTCACATCTTTGATAGAATCAATTGAAATGTCTAAAAATTCTTTTGGTTCAGTAATAGCAATCGTTGTTGTTTCTTCACAACCCACGGCATCAGTAATCGTTACCGCGTAATCTCCTGCTATCAAATTAATCGCTGTTGGTGTTGTTTGATTATCTGACCATTGATATTGAAATGAACCAGAACCACCCTGAGGTTCTGCGAATGCGCTACCTGTTGCGTCACTTTTACAAAGGACGTTGGTAGGTGTAATCGTTACCGTAATTCCTGACCATAACCCAACAAAGGCAGTTTCTGAGACTTGACAACCGAGACTATCTGTAACCGTTACACCGTAGTTTCCAGTAACCAAATTCGTGGCTACCGAAGTAGTTTGATTACCCGAAGCGGCATCCCAAGCATAACCATAAGGCGCATAACCACCTTGAACATTGGCTGTTACGGTTCCATCTCCACCACTTTGGCAAGCTTCATCTGTTGCGATTAGTGAAACTATCAAAGAATCTGGATTAGGAATAAAGACAGAATCAGCTTTTGTACAACCGTAAGCATCCGTAGCAATCGCGGTATAATATCGACCGCCTGTTCGACCAAATAAAGTATCTTGACTTTGTGGAGAAGCTACCCAAATCAAGCTATAAGGCGCGTTTCCTCCGCTGATTGTTGCTGTTGCCCAACCATCTCCGCCATTGTAACAAGTCGGCGGTCGAACCGAGAATGTTAATACAACAGGCTCAGGTTCATCGACGTTTACAGTATCAATTGTTGTACAATTATTGTCGTCAGTGACCGAAAGGGTATAAAATCCAGCGGTTAGATTATTATTAAAATTCGTATCCAATGTCATATTTGACCATTGATAAGTATAAGTGCCAGCACCGCCAGTAACTGTCGCTAGTATAGAACCATCGTTTCCTTTATTACAAGTCGTTGAGTCGGTTGCAAATTGAATTTCAAGACTGTCTGGTTGTGTAATATTGACCAAGGCAGAGTCCAAGCAATTGTTGGCGTCAGTTAAGAATAATGAATAATTTCCAATAGAAACATTAGCAAGTGTATCTGTACTTGGTGTCGTTCCTGCATTCCAACTATAATTGTAAGGAATAATGCCACCAGAAACTGTTACCCATGCTTTGCCATCATTTTCACCAAAACAACGAACATTAATAGAATCCAAATCAACCGAAATATCCGTTGGTTCGGTTACAGTGACTGTATCAATTCGGTTACAACTATTAGCATCTGTTGTCGTGATTGTGTATTGACCAGCCGCTAAACCTGTGGCACTATTGGCGGTTTGCATTGGATTGGTACTCCATTGATAGGTATAGAGTGGCATTCCACCTGTAGGCAAAACGGTAGTCGTTCCATTCGTTTCGCCATTACAGACAACGGGAGTAAATGAAGTTGTTGCGAGTAATTCGGTTGGATGACCAATTATTATACTATCTACGAAAGTACAGTTATTGGCATCCGTTATCGTTACGGTATAGGTTTGTAAAGCCGTTAATCCTGTCGCAGTTGCTGTTGTTTGTGCAGGATTGGTATTCCATTCATAAAAATAATTACCAGTTGCATCAGGAATTCCACCTGTGACGATTGCGGTTGCCGTCCCGTCAGCTCCTTGATAACAAGAAGTTGGAACTTGCGAAAGTGTTGCTGCTAAAATGGTCGGCTCGGTAACTGTAATATTACCAGTAGCTAGACAATTATTGGCATCAGTAACCGATAATTGATAATTTCCAATCATTAAATTGCTGATTGTATCTGTGTTTTGAGGAACTGACCAGTTATAATTATAGCCTGTTGTTCCACCTGTGACGGTTGCGATAGCTTTTCCATCATTTCCACCAAAACAACTTACAGGTAGTTCGTTGAGTGCTACCGTTAAGGTATCGGGTTGTCGTATAAATGCCGTGATAGAATCTTGGCAATTTTTAAAATCAGAAACTACAACTTCATAAAAACCTGTTGGTTGATTGTCTAGAGTATCGGTTGTAACGGTTGAGTTTTTCCATTGATAATTATAAGGTATGTTTCCTCCAATTGCTGTAACCCATGCTTTTCCATCATTTAAACCAAAACAACTTACTGCCACAGTATCCGAAGAAAGCACTAAAGCATCTGGCTGAATGACTTCTATCGTATCCAAAAGAATACAATTGTTAGCATCAGTTACTGTTATTGTATAGTTGCCTGCTATTAACCCATTGACAGAATTATTTGCTGTATTATTAAACCAGTTAATCAAATAACCAGCCGTTCCCCCCGTAGGAGTAGTCATAATTTCACCATCAGAAAAATCATTACAACTCACTGGCGTCATCGTCAGATTAGCTAAAAACGTATCTGGCGTATTGACAATCATACTATCTATTCTAGCACAACCATTCGCATCTGCAATATAAACGCTGTATGTTCCTGCGGTGATATTGGTTAAAGAAGCGGTGTTTAGATTAGTATCATTATTCCAGGTATAGGTATAAGTTCCTGCGCCTGTTCCGCCTGTCGGTGTCGAGAAGACAGCACCATCTGAACCTTCAAAACAAGTGACTGGCACACTATCTTTGGTGGCACTCAAAATAACAGGCCCAGCTATAAATGCGGTGTCAATGACAGAACATCCTGTCCCATCAGTTATGGTAACGAAGTATTGACCACTAAATAAATTATTGACAGAAGTACCCATAACCGTCGGCGAAGTACTCCAAGTATAAGTAAATGTACCAACGCCACCAGTAGCAGATACGCCAACACTTCCATCAAATACACCAAAACAAGTCGCAGGGGTTTCGATTACGGTTGAAATAATAGCTGGTGGACCAGTAACAATTATAGAATCTTCGATGGTACAATTTCCTGCATCAGTAACCGTGACGTAGTGTTTTCCGACACTCAAAGCCGAATTAGTAGAAAGACTTAAAGGAATCGTAGCAGTATCCCAAAGGTAAGTATAAGGTGCAGTTCCGCCAGCGACGGTTGCCGTTCCTGTTCCGTCTTGACTATCGGCACAACTCGCTGGGGTAGATGCCATCGAAATTGATAACGCCGTTGGTTCTGTAATCGTTATTGTATTTGAAAAAGTACAATTATTAGCATCAGTGATGGTTACGGTATAATTTCCAGCAATTAAATTAGTAGCTGTATCGGTTGTTTGAACGGGATTTGTATTCCATTGATAAGTATAAGGAGCTATTCCTCCCGTGCCAGTTACAACGGCTTTTCCATCAGAAAGACCGTTACAAGAAACATTTTCTGTTGTAAATGTGGCGGAAAGTATTGCTGGTTCGGTCAGTGTAATACTATTTGACACGGTACAATTATTGGCATCGGTGACGGTGACGGTGTAATTTATGGCTTGTAAATTGGTTGCAGTTGGAGTCGTTTGAACAGGCGAAGTACTCCAAGCATAGGTATAATTTGGTGTTCCGTTAGAAGGAAAAACGGTAGCTGTACCAGAGCTATCATTATTACAAATCAAAGTAGTTGAGGTAATACTGTCTATTAGAAAAGGCATGGGTTGACTGATGCTAAAAGCAACGGTATCTTTACAATTTACGGAGTCGGTTACAATAACAGTGTAATTGCCTGTATCTAGATTATTGAAAAAACTTGAACTTTGAACAATCGAATTATTCAAATTAAAAGAATAAGAACCAATAGGATTAATTACATCTAAAAGTGCTGTTCCATCTGCTTGACCATGACAAATGACATTTGTAACGGTATTAATATTTTCATCAATAGTACAAAGAATGGTACTACAATAAACAGTATCAATTTCGCTCGATGGACAAATACCATCGGATGCCCTGATTTGGAATTCTACGGTTTGATTCTGAGCGAGGTTACTAACGGTATAATTGGTTGTTGTACTAGAAAGGTTAAACCAACCGCCATTATCAATATTGATTTCATAATTACTTACATTTGGAACGGCATTCCAACTAAATAAAATTGAACTCACATCTGAAAAAGTACAATTACCAACAGGCATTTGAAGTTGTTCTATAACCGTTATTATTGCCGAATCTTCAGAAATACAACCATAAGTATCTGTTGCTAGTACATTATATTGAGTTGTAGTATCAGGAAAAACATTGACAATTGGGCAGTTATCATAATCAATATTATTAATTGGTGTCCAATCATAGGTTATATTGTAAATTGGGGCAAAATGAATCGACCAATCTAATAAAGTCCCATTATTTCCTGCAAAATCATCAATTATTGTCAAAGTCCAATCGCCATTCATGGTTGCGCCATTGAGGTCAGACCAATCGCCTTCTGGCTCAAAGTTGCCTGTAAATGGTGCAGTTCCGACTTCGACAGAAGCTGCGGAAGTATCTAAAACGAAGCACGTTCGAGTATAATTAGCATTAAAACCACCGTTATCTGTTGATAATTCTAAAAATTCGCCAGTCGGTGCGCGTAAATAAATATCTAAATCTTGGTCTTTGGGATGCGAAATATTGACACAAACCGAATCAATTGCGCCAGCTAAATAATAATCTAAAGGTAAATTAGATACGTTAATAGGCGAATTACTTGAAATAAGATGTGTTATTGTATGATTATTATTATTAGAAAAAGAAACACCATTAGAAATAACCAAAGGAACGGTAGCATCTAGCCGTACGGTGTCATTGTAACAAATGGTGGTGTCCAAAATATTATTCGGTGGAAGAATTTTAGTATCTTCTATAAAAACATATATCGTATCATTGGTACAAGCCGTCGTATTGACATAAAATGCAATGGTATCTGTGCCTTCGCTGATGTTATCAATAATAGGATGAATGGTAATTGTAAAAGAATCTTGCCCTGTCGGAATGACTCCTGTGAGTGGTATCGGGTCATAATCAACTCCTGGAATAGCATTTCCACCAACCGTGTAATTCAAATTCATATTACCATCAGCAGGTGCATCTAATCGAAAAATAACTTCGGCATCTTTACAACCTTCTGCAATGGTAGAAGTGAAATTTGGAGTATTGGCTTGAACAGTCAAACCACTTGTACCAAAACTATTAGCGGCTAAAAATACACCTGAATCCAAAATATCATCTATTGCATCACCGATTGCCAATTTGATTTGGTAAGTATCACACGGATTAACAATTGCTGTCGCAGTCAAAACGGTTGTAAAACCATCGTACTCGAATGGTAAAGGTGCATTAGGCGAATTATTATCGACATAAAATGCGGTATTGGTCAGAATACACCCCGTTGCACCACCTGCCGAAACACCACCATTAATGGTATTTACGCCCACAGGAGTTGTTGTATTGGGTATCAATGCGATATTGGAAGACATATTAGAATAAGGACCTGTTATTCCTGGCCCACTAATAAAAAAGCCAAATACATCATTAATGTTGCAAACATAGTCGGGATATTCTTCCGAAGCAAATACATAATCGAAGCGTAAAGTATCTGCCGTAGGCACAAAAGTAATGGTGTAAATCGCTGCATCATTGATATTAAAGCCCGAAATACTGACCAAATCAGGATCTGTTCCTCCATTATTGTTAAGTCCTGCACCAGTATTATTATTCGGAGAAGTTGCGGCTAATGCAGCCGAACCCGTTGTCATTAGAATACCTTCATCAATTCCAATAATATTTTGACCGCCTGAAAATTGACCAACGGCAGCATTATCACCTTGAAAATTGACATTCAAAACTTCAACTCCATCTCCCAAAAAAACTTGATTAATCAAGTTAATAGGCGTAACGGGCGGAACGCCTGCTGGCGTAACGGAGATTTGCGCTTGAGAAATATTAATAATCCAAAACGAATTTATTAATATTAGAAAGAGTCTATTAAAATGATATTTTTTCATGTCAATTTTATTATAGCTTATTCTCGCGAGTTGTATTTATCTTTTATTTAAACGTAATTAAAACAATTAATTGGCTAATTCTTCTAAACAATTACTTTAATTCACTGACTAGCAATATATAAGACAATTATAATGTCTTATGTTAGTGTTTTATTATATTAATGTTAAAGATGAATTTTTCTTGATATTATACACGTTCAAAAAAGAAACTTAGTTAGGGTGATGTACTCTATAGAAAGAATTAGGCAACCTTAAAGACAATAGATAAAACATTTCCATAAAAGGTAAATTTCCCAAAAAGAGAATTTCGTTTTCTTTTAGAGACTGAATTTGCTTTCTTTAAAACATAAAACATTGATAATCAGTAGTTTGATTTAATGGCACTTGAATTGAATACTAAGTAAGTATATTCAATAATAATAGAAAGCGAGCTAACATGAAATATTTATTAATCATTGCACTTATCATTACAACTACTTTTGCAGGACAAGCACAAGATGAAATGATATTCACTTCCTCAAGAACGGGGTTAGTTGAAAACAATGTAAAGGTTGATTTGAATGACAATAATGTAAAGTCTCCAATAATTAAGAATAATACAGGTGCATTCGGAGAAGCATTAATTGACCATTCTACAAAGAATGATTTTACGGGATATAGTGTTCAGTTATTGGTTACAAATATGCCGTTACCTGAAGGTGCTAATGTTTATTATTACTTTGGAGATGTTCGAGAAGAGCAAATTTCAAATAATGAATTTCACTATATTGTAGGAGAATTTAAAACTGAGAAGTCTGCTAAAAAATTCTTAGATACTTATTTAATGAAACATTATACTGAGGCTAAAATTATTGAATACAAGAAAGGGAAACGCAAATAACAAAGATTACTAAACGCTTTATATTTTACATTACACTATTTTTTTTTGGAGAAAAACTACAATATCTATTTAAACTACTACTACTATTAATTTTGACTAAGCTATTAAACGCAATTGAAAAGGGGAACAACGTGAGTTGTTCCCTTATTTTTTTACTTGTGTTAATCCATTAAGGGAGTAGGCAATAAATAAAGTACCACAAAGAACGGCATTGTTTTTTATTTAGACAAGGCAAAAAACGCAGTC
>CAKZLT010000696.1 GCA_937127195.1 uncultured Saprospiraceae bacterium | reverse complement strand
CAGATGCCAATATAACGGATATAGGAAGAGAAGAAGTGACACAAAATGCCAATGACAGAGGAAAATTCAAAGTGCCGTCACTTAGAAATATTGAAATGACTAGACCGTATATGCACGATGGACGTTTTCAGACACTTGAAGAAGTCATTGAGCATTATAATTCAGGTATTCAAACTTCGGCTACCGCTGATCCAACGGTCTTAAATACTCAAAATACGGGCTTACTTTTAACCGCACAAGACAAGCTAGATTTGGTTAATTTCTTAAAAACATTAACCGATGATACTTTTCTCAATAATGTAGAATATACTTCTCCTTTTTAAATAATAAAAAAATAATAGGCGTCAGACGCTTGCGAAGCGTCCGACGCCTGATTAATCTGTTTTCAATGCCAATAATCCCAATATTGGCCCGATAGCCAACAACATAAAAGTATAATTTCCTAAAAATGGGAATGCCCAATTGATACATTGAAGACTAATAATAGTAATCGAAAAACCAATACAATTCACGATTGTCAAAGCTGTTCCTTTGATGGTGGGATCGGCGTTTTGAGCTACTAATGTGGAAAATAGTGGCGAATCTGCAATCACCATCAATCCCCAAAAAATGAGAAAAACAATCAATAAAAGGCTAGAATGACTATTTAATGTTAATGGTGCAATTAAGCAACTCATACCAGAAAACAATAATGCCAGTGTAGCCGTTTTTTTTGTTCCTTTATTTTCAGAAATATAGCCACCAGCGATACAAGAAAGTCCGCCTAAACCAATAATTAGAAATGATAACAATGGAATATTTAAGGAGGTAGAAGGGTTATTTTTTATAAAAATCAGTAAAATAGTCGGAACAAATGCCCAAAATGTATATAGTTCCCACATATGTCCAAAGTAGCCGAAAGCAGCCGATTTGAATTTTTTATTTTGAAAAACCTTTACTAATGCGGTTAAGTCTAAACCTTTGCTAGGCGCTGTCTAAATGGACCATTCGGAACTAAAATCACCAATAACAAACCGCCTAGAATAGCAATAGAAGAAGTTGTTATTAAGACCATTTTCCAAGGTAACACGCCCGAAAAGCTATTCAATAAATGAGGAAATGCCGTTCCTATTACTAACGCTCCAACAAGATAACCAAGAGATTTACCTAATCCTTTTTGAAAATAATCTGCTGCGATTTTCATACCGACAGGATAAATACCTGCCAAACAAAAGCCCGTTGCAAACCTAAAAAACACCAAACTCCAAAAGGTATTTTGTTCCCAAATTGTTCCTAAATTAAAAAGACTACCAATCAAAGCACAAATAAAAAACACCTTTGAAGGCGAAAATCGGTCGGCAATCGTCAAAATTGCAAAAATTAATGTGCCTATAATAAAACCAAATTGAACGGCAGAAGTCAAATGTGCTAAAGCACTTTCAGACAAATCGAATGCCAAAACAATATCACTCATCACCGCATTTCCAGCAAACCAGAGAGAAGTGCAACAAAATTGAGCAATTACAATAATCGGTAAAATGATTTTGGTATTTTTCATAAAGCCAAGTTATCATTTTCTATCAAAAAAAATGTCGTTTTTTGACTGTTGAACTAATTACTTTTGAGTAACATCAGCTAATAATTAATATTACTCAAAATGCTATTTTCTAATATCATAGGCAAGATGAATTATAAAAAAACAATATCTTCATAGTTATTAGACCTTATTCTAATAAATAGAAAAATAAAATTATGGCAGTAAGCAAAGATTACCTCGATTACGTGACCGAACAACTTTCAGAGTTTGGAGAAGTCATGATTAAGAAAATGTTTGGCGGAGCAGGTTTGTATTTCGATGGCTTGATTTTCGGGCTGATTACAGCAAAAGATGTTTTTTGTTTGAAAGTAGATGACACCAACAGGGCTGATTACGAAGAAAAAGGAATGACTCCTTTTGGAGCAACCGAAACAAAAAAAGGAATGCCTTATTGGGAAGTTCCTGTTGAAGTGCTGGAAGATAGAACGGAATTAGCCGTTTGGGCAATGAAATCTTTGGAAGTTACTATCAATTCAAAATCAAAAAAGAAAAAATAGATTTTACTATTCAGAACAGAGACTAAAAGACCGCGCTACGCGCTTAGAGAACAGAGACTCTTTTGTTCGTAGCCCTTTAAACTATCTATTTAATCGTTTTTTAACCTGCTGAATAGTTACAAATAGATTTTTTAAAAAAAAACAAAAAAACGCCCCAATAATTACATCAAGTAACTATTAGGGCGTTTTTTTAGAAAAAATTATTAGAAAAGTTACTAATAAAAGTATCTCTATTCTTTTAAAATACAAATGATTGCATCAATACAAAAGTCAAACCACCAGCCAAAAAGCCTAAAGCAGCCAACCATGTAATATTTTTGAAGTACCAGATAAAGTCGATTTTTTCCATTCCCATTGCAGCAACTCCCGCAGCAGAACCAATAATCAACATACTTCCACCTGTCCCCGCAGCATAAGCAATAAAGTGCCAAAGTGATGAATCAGTTGGTACAGTGTACATTCCCATAGATGCCGCAACTAATGGTACATTATCAATAATTGCTGATAAAACACCTAAAAGCATTACAACAATATTCTCATTTGGAACGGCTGCCTGCAAGCTTTCAGCCAATGACATTAATAACCCCGTTCCTTCTTCTCCGACTGCCAAACCGCTAACAGCTACACTTTCGAGTGCTGTTACTGCTACCAAGATTCCTAGGAAAAATAAGATACTAGACATTTCGATACGAGATAAGGCATGGTGTGCCGTGTACATTTCTTTCTTATCGAAATCTTCCTCACGGTGTACCAATTCTGAAACCAACCAAACAACACCCAAAGCCAACATCATTCCAACATAAGGAGGTAAATGAGTAATTGTTTTGAAGATTGGAACAAAGATTAAACCACCTAAACCAAAGCCCAAAATACGCTTACTTCCTAATACCAATTCACTTTGACGACCTTTTTCTGCATCATACTCTCCAGCGGTAATATGACCTTGAAAGACTTTTAAGCGTGAAGCTAGCATAACAGGAACAATCAAACAGACGATTGATGGTAATACCAAATGAGTAATTAAACCTCCTGTTGTTACTTTTTTACCAATCCAAAGCATTGTAGTCGTTACATCGCCGATAGGAGACCAAGCTCCTCCAGCATTTGCTGCGATTACCGCCAAACTGACAAACCAAAGACGTTCTGTCTTGTCTGGAACAAGTCTTCTTAGTAAAGAAACTAATACAATTGTTGAAGCTAAATTATCTAAAGTAGCTGATAAGAAAAATGCTAGAATACAAACTATCCATAGCATTGTTGTTTTTTTCGTTGTACTAATTCGATTAGTAATAACAGAAAATCCTTTGTGCAAATCAATTAGTTCAACAATAGTCATTGCACCAATTAAGAAAAATAGGATTTCGGCAACTTTACCTATGTGATGTAATAATACACTATCCATCTCGCCGATATGATGATGTGCATCAACAACAGGTAAATGACCTAATGAAACAAATGCCCAACATAAAGCTCCCATTAGTAAGGCAGGAACAGTTTTGTCGATTTTGAGAGGATGCTCGAATACGATTGCAACGTATCCGATGATAAAACATACGATTACACCTGTTAACATCGTGATTTAGATTTTTTATTTTTTATAAAATTCGTTGTTATTCTTTGTTAAAAACTAGGAGGAATTCACTCCAGCCCAAACATTAACAAATTTATAGTTTTTATTGAGAAATCATAACCTTTTTAATGTTAATATGTGTAGTATTAAAATAAAAAAGTAGTTATGATGAAACAAAGCCAAATTTCATTTTCCTTTCTTGGTTAAGAAATTAATTCGGGTGCATAACAAATTGTCGCAAATGTTTTTTCTACTGTTCCGACAATTTGGCTCTATATGACTTAGGTTGGTTGATATTTTTAAAAAATAGGTTATATCAAACTTCAATCAGGCCTTATAGGTTTTAAAAACCTATAAGGTTTAGAGAATCGATAAAAAAGTGCTAATGACCAACTCAAATGATATAGACCCAAAATTTGCTATATACTCTTTAAAAAAAAGAATTTATTGTGTTTTATTTTTTTATAAAAAAGAAAAAAAACATCTTGCGAAACGTGAGTTATTAAGAAAAAACGAAAATCGTATAAAAGGAAAATAATGAAAACGAATTTAAGTGTAAACATTAATAAAGTTGCTGTAATTAGAAATGCGCGAGGCGAAAACCTCCCAAACTTAGTGCAAGTTGCCATTGATTGCGAAAAATTTGGAGCAGAAGGAATTACTGTTCATCCACGACCTGACCAGCGGCACATTAGGTATAATGATGTGCCTGCTTTGAAACAAGTAGTTCAAACAGAATTCAATGTAGAAGGTAATCCTATTCCTAAATTCATGGAATTGGTACTCCAAAATCGACCGCATCAATGCACGCTTGTACCAGACAAACCCAATGCGTTGACCTCTTCGGCAGGTTGGGACACTGTTCAGAATGAAGCATTTCTAACAGATATTACCAAGCAATTGCAAGCCGCTGGCATTCGTGTTTCGATATTTGTGAATGCAGATGAAGCAATGGTAAAAGGTGCAAAAAAAGTTGGTGCTGACCGTATTGAGTTTTATACAGGTGATTTTGCAAGAGCATTTCATACCGAAAAACGCACTGAAATAATGGCAAAACACACGGCTTGTAGCCGATTAGCTCACGAAATTGGGTTAGAAATCAATGCTGGACATGATTTGGATTTAAAGAATTTGAGATATTATAAAGAAAATATGCCTTATTTACATGAAGTATCGATTGGTCACGCTTTGATTAGTGATGCTTTGTACTTTGGTTTGCAAAATACTATTCAAATGTATTTGAGAGAATTGAATGTATAAATAAAAGAGATTTGGTTCTATATGATTTGAGTTGGTCATTAGTACTTTTTTCTTGATTCTCTAAACCTTATAGGTTTTTAAAACCTATAA
>CAKZLT010000695.1 GCA_937127195.1 uncultured Saprospiraceae bacterium | reverse complement strand
ATATCTTGGGCTTTGATCCTTATAATCTTCGCAAAACGTTTACACCTTATATATTTACAGGTTTGACTGGGTTTTATTTTAATCCCAAAGCAGAATATAAAGGAGAGTGGCATTCATTACAGCCGCTAGGTACAGAAGGTCAAGGAATGGATGGCTATCAAGATAAATATAGTCGTATCGCTTTTGCAATTCCTTTTGGTATTGGTTTGAAGTTTTCTATTAATGACCTTTGGAATATTGGATTAGACTGGGGAACTCGTTTTACATTCACGGATTATATTGATGATGCAAGTTCTGCTTATGTTTCTCGTCCAGAGTTATTAGCAGGAAATGGTGAATTAGCAGCTAATTTAGCTAATCGAATGGGAGAATATCGAGGAACAGAACCCGTAGTTGTACCAACTGGAACACCTAGAGGCAACTCTGGTTCTAATGATACTTATACTTATTTGACGATTACAGCTTCT
Organism: uncultured Saprospiraceae bacterium; assembly: GCA_937127195.1. Classification (GTDB taxonomy): domain Bacteria; phylum Bacteroidota; class Bacteroidia; order Chitinophagales; family Saprospiraceae; genus CAKZLL01. Next base: position 1,313 of record CAKZLT010000695.1, on the reverse strand, counting down.
TATAATTTTATGGATAATGGTTTGGTTGGTTTCAGAAGAAGAAATCGAAGAACTAGTAATTGTCCAACGAACTTTTAAGTATAGTGATAGAGTTAGTGAACCTGCTTTTTCCGCTAGGTAAATAATATAACTTTTGATAATCAAGATGTTACGTCCCTTTTTATACTTAATTACTTTTGCCCTAATACTTAAGTTTTTTTGATTGTAACGGCTTGCAGTGATAACTATAATAAAAAGCGACTTTAGGTGTGTCACTGCAAAATGTTACAAGCAGAAGGTTTTTTTTAGAAAAGACGACTTTGATTAATTCAAGGTCGTCTTTTTCTAAAAAAATCTTAAAAAACGCTTTGCTGTCTGCGCCCACCGAGATTTTGGGGCAAGCAGCTTTTTCATCTTTTATGGCGTTTTTTCAAAGAAAAAATTACCCCATACGTTCCGCAGCAGTCATAATTTTTTGATTACGAATATCCTTTTCTACCAAACCATCTCTTAAGCGAACGATACGGTGCGCGTGTTCTGCAATATCAGGCTCGTGAGTCACAATGACAATCGTGTTTCCTTGTTCATGTAATCTTTCAAAAATTTCCATAATTTCGATAGAAGTCTTTGTGTCAAGATTACCCGTTGGCTCATCGGCTAGTATTAAAGAAGGCTTATTGACCAAAGCTCTGGCAATAGCTACACGCTGACGCTGACCACCCGAAAGTTCATTCGGCTTGTGATGAACGCGGTCACCCAAACCAACAGAATCTAATACTTCTTGCGCTCTCTCAAGACGTTTGCTGCGACTCAAACCAGCATAGACGAGCGGTAAAGCCACATTTTCTAAAGAAGAAAGACGTGGTAAGAGGTTAAATGTTTGAAATACAAACCCGATTTCTTTATTACGAATTTCAGCTAATTCACCATCTACCAATTGACTAACGTTCTTTTCTGCAAGAATATAATCACCATCGGTCGGAGTATCTAAGCATCCTAGCAAGTTCATTAATGTTGATTTGCCAGAACCCGAAGGTCCCATTAAAGCGACATATTCATTGGGGTGAATGTCAATAGAAACGTCTTTGAGCGCATCAATACTCTGTGATCCCATGACGTAAGTTTTCCTTAGATTTTTTACTGAAATAACTGGTTCCATATTAAGTTGTCTTTTTGGACTTTAGAAAAATCCTGTTTCTTAGTAGTCAGTCAAGGTAATAGTGTCGGTTAATTTTGGAAAATTAAATTGATAACTTCGTTGGAGAACGTTGGCTGTAGCTATGGCTACGACCAACAACCTCCGCCTCGTTCTCCATCTAATTTTACTCAAAATT
>CAKZLT010000694.1 GCA_937127195.1 uncultured Saprospiraceae bacterium | reverse complement strand
AGGTATTGTTTCAATGCTTTTTATTTATAAATGATTTTTTTAATAAAAAAATACAACCTTTCTAATGAAAAAAAATCTAATCGCTCAATCAACTCTTCTTATTTTAATAGCCTTTTTCACCATCAATTGTAATACATCAACTCAAAATAGCACCACCAAAAATGCTGAATTCGGTATCGTTATTCATGGAGGGGCAGGAACAATATTAAAAGAAAACCTAAGCGATTCATTAGAAAAAGCTTATCATTCCAAACTTCAAGAAGCTCTAAATGCAGGACATTCTATTCTTGAAAAAGGCGGTACAAGTATTGATGCGGTACAAGCTGCCATTATGATTATGGAAAATTCTCCACTCTTCAATGCAGGAAAAGGCGCTGTATTTACTAATGCTGGCACAAACGAACTCGACGCTTCTTTCATGGATGGCTCAACCTTGAATGCAGGAGCAGTCGGCGGCGTAACTATTGTCAAAAATCCTATTACAGCAGCTCGTGCAGTCATGGAAAAATCAGACCATGTAATGCTTTCTGGCGAAGGTGCAAATCAGTTTGCTATTCTTCAAAAATTGGATACTGTCGATAATAGTTACTTCTATACTGAGCGTCGTTTTAAGAGTTTACAAAAAATAAAAAACTCCGAAACTGGTAGTTCTAAATTACTTTCAGAACATAATGATTATAAATTTGGAACAGTTGGTGCAGCAGCTTTGGACAAATCGGGAAATTTAGCTGCTGGAACTTCAACGGGAGGAATGACCAACAAAAAATATGGCAGAATTGGAGATTCTCCAATTATTGGAGCTGGAACTTATGCGAATAATGCAACCTGTGCTATTAGTTGTACTGGGCATGGCGAATTTTTCATTAGATACGCTGTTGCTCATGATGTTTCTGCCTTGATGGAATACAAAAATATGACACTTGAAGCCGCAGGAAATGAAGTTATTAATAACAAATTAGTAAAAGTAGAAGGTTCTGGCGGACTTATTTCTATTGATAAAAATGGAAATGTATCAATGCCTTTCAATACCGCAGGAATGTACCGTGGCTATATGTTAGATAATAAAGAAGCGAAGACTTTCATTTTTAAATAGTTTTGGGTGATAAAATTAAGGTTTGCTATTACTTCGACCTTGTTTGGGTGCATAACAAGTTGTCGCATACTAGATTGGCGAAATCTTAAAGATTTGGCAAATCTCTTTTACGCAACCCATTTGCCAAATCTCCTAGATTTCGCAAATGTTTTTTCTGACAATTTGTTATGCCCCCTTGTTTTTTGTATAACAACAATTAATAAAACTTTATACAATTATTTAAAAAGTCATAAAATTCGTACTTTCATTATATAGTTAGTTTTAAAGATATGAAAGAACGAATTTTAGCATTTCTCAAACGCCTGCCATCCGTCACTCGATATTTGTTGATTGGTGCTGTAATCTTAATGGTTAGTTTACTCTTTCCCAATACAACGGCTTTCAATTTTAAATTTGAAAAAAGCGGAACTTGGCGTTATAACGATTTAACAGCTCCTTTTGATTTTGCAATTCAAAAGCCAGAAGAAGTATATCAAGCAGAAGTAAATACACTCAAAAGCAAGTTAAACCCTTTCTATTTAAAAGATAGCCAAATCACTGCTACTCAACGCAATCTTTTTGAAGCGGAGTTTTTATCTAAAATACAATCCGTAGATTTATCTCAGTATCAAGACGTTAGAGAAAACCAAAACGAATATAGACAGCTAGGTAATCGGCTATTATTCCGAATATTTGGTAGTGGTATTATCAAAATTAGCGAACAGCAAGCCATTGAAGGCGAAAACACCATCATCAATGTACTATATGCTCAGAATCGAGCCGAACGCAGAATCATTAAAAATATTCGGAATGAAGACCAAGCCGAAAAATTCATGAGTGATTCGCTTTATGCTAGTAACTTGCCACAAGCAGACTTTCTATTAGACCTAATGGAAGAAGCAATTCTTCCTAATATTGCATATAATGACAGTATCACAAAGTATTATCACCAACTAGAAATCAATAAAATTTCTCGTTCTAAAGACAAAATCCAAAAAGGCGACATTCTGGTTAGAAGAGGAAATACCATTGATGAAAATACTTACCAAAAATTACTTTCACTCAAAGATTTAGTCAATAATCAAACCAATGAAAAAAACAGTTGGCTAGTCTTTTCTGGATATTTACTCTTAACCTTCTTTTTGATTGGCACACTCGTTTTGTACTTTGCTATCTATGAAAAAAGCATCTTCGCTAATTTTCAGAAACTAGCCTTTATGCTCATGTGGATTGCTGCATTTAGCTATTTATCTTATTCCATTTTCAAAGTTGGTTTCATCAATCCATACCTGATACCATTCTGCATTGCTCCTATCGTAATTAAGAATTTTTATAATGAGCGAGTTGCATTTTTTACTCATATTATTATCGTATTATTGGCTGGTTTTCTATCAGTACAAGGCTACGAATTCCTATTTGTACAAATATTAGTGGGTATCGTGGTCGTACTTTCTAATGTAAAAACCCGAAATTGGTCGAGCTTTTTTATATCTATGCTCTTTATCTTTTTGACCTATATTAGTATGTACCTAGCCTTATCTTTTATAAAAGAAGGCGTATTCTCAGCTATTAATTGGCAGCCCGTTGGATGGATTGCACTTAATACCTTATTCACTTTATTAGCTTATCCGCTAGTTCCGCTACTCGAACGTATCTTCGGTTTCACCTCAGATATTACACTAATAGAACTTAGTTCATTGGATAATCCTTTGCTCAAAGAACTTTCTTTGAAAGCTCCAGGTACACTTCAACATTCTTTACAGGTTGGTAATTTGGCTGAAAATGCCGTTTCTGCGATTGGAGGAAATGCCCTTTTGGTAAAAGTTGCTGCTCTATATCATGATATTGGTAAAATGAAAAACCCATTTCATTTCATCGAAAATCAAAGCGGACAAAGTCCTCACGATAACCTAACGCCGCTTCAAAGTGCTACTTTTATATTAGAACACGCTACAGAAGGCGAACGAATCGCAAAAAAAGAAGGTTTACCCAAAGTCATTATTGACTTTATAGTTTCACATCACGGAACGACTAGGGTTGAATATTTTTATAGAAAACACCTTAAAGAAAATCCAGATACAGAAACAGATCCAAACCTTTTTACTTATAAAGGTAGGCGACCACAAACAAAGGAAGAAGCTATTCTCATGATGGCAGACTCTATCGAAGCAGCTTCTAAAAGTCTCAAAAATCCAGACGAAGAAGCTATTAATAACTTAGTTGAAGGAATAATAGCTGGTAAAATCAAGCAAAATCAATTTGATGAAGCAGATTTGACTTTTAAAGAAATGAAAATAGTCAAAACCGTTTTCAAAAAATTATTAAAAAGCATTTACCACGTTCGTATCGCTTATCCTGACGGGAAGTAGTTTTTTTTAAAAATAGCCAAAAAATCACTAACTCAAAATTAATGAAACACCTGATAGTCGTAGCTGGGGCAACAGCTTCTGGAAAAACTTCCTTAGCTATTAGATTAGCGAAACACTTCAAAACGGTGATTATCTCGGCTGATAGTCGGCAATTTTACCGCGAGATGAATATAGGAACAGCCAAGCCTACGCCTGATGAACTGGCAGAAGCGAAGCATTATTTTATTGACAACTTAAGTATTCATGATGAATACAGCGTTGGTCAATACGAAAGAGATACCATCGCTTTGCTAGAAAAACTATATCAAAATCACGATGTAGTTATTATGGCAGGCGGTTCTGGTTTATTTATACAAGCCGTTTGTGAAGGTTTAGATAAATTTCCTGATGTTCCCGAAAGTACTCGTGCAGCTTTAATTGATGCTTTCGAAAAAGATGGTATTGAGCCATTACAACAAGAATTACAGGTCGCAGACCCAGATTATTATGCCACTGTCGATACTCAAAACGCACACAGGCTCATTCGAGCATTAGAAATTTTTCGCACCACTGGTAAGCCATATTCTTCCTTTCTAACTGCAAAAAAAGCCAATCGTGCATTCTCTCCTATCAAAATTGCTCTCAATTGGGAACGTTCTGTTTTATACGATCGAATTAACCTAAGAGTAGATTTGATGTTAGAAGCTGGGCTTGAAGCAGAAGCAAAATCACTGTTACCTAATCAACATTTGAATTCTTTACAAACTGTTGGTTATCAAGAACTATTTGACTTTTTTAATAAAAAAATAGACCAAAAAGAAGCTATTCGTCTAATCAAAAGAAATTCGCGTAGATACGCTAAAAGGCAATTGACATGGCTCAGAAGATCGGGAGATATTCATTTTTTTGAACCAAGTAACCAAAATAAAATTGTCGATTTTTTAGAAAAAAAGATTACCAATTAGTAAAAAGGAAACGAAAAGGGCAGTCTCGCTTCTCTCAGCCGAAGACAGTCTCTTTTCTAATAATTTTCATACCTTTGCCCAAATTTTCAAAAACTATACAAAACGGCATTTATGTACAAAGCGATACTTAAAAAATTATTATTCTTATTATCTCCCGAAAAAGCACATCATTTGACCGTTAGTTTGCTCAAAATGACTTTAGCAATACCTGGGATTAGTCATCTTTTTAGAGCTAGTTTCAAGGTAGAACATCCAAGTTTAGAGCGAGAAGTTTTTGGTTTAAAATTTAAAAACCCAGTGGGTTTGGCTGCTGGTTTTGATAAAGATGGCAAGTATTATCAAGCAATGACCAGCTTAGGATTTGGTTTTATCGAAATCGGAACAGTTACACCAAAAGCTCAAGATGGTAACCCTCAACCGCGTTTGTTTCGTTTGCCAAAAGACAATGGCTTGATTAATCGGATGGGTTTCAATAATGAAGGAATTGATGCTTTTGTTAGTCGCCTAAAAAATGGGAAACGACCAGAAGGTGTTATTATTGGTGGAAATATCGGTAAAAATAAAGTAACTCCTAACGAGGAAGCAGTCAATGATTATAAAATATGCTTTGAAGCTTTATTTCCTTATGTTGATTATTTTGTTGTGAATGTAAGTTCTCCCAATACGCCTAACTTGCGTGCATTACAGGACAAAAAACCTTTGACTAATTTACTTTCGACACTTCAAACACTCAACCATAAAAAATCATCTCCAAAGCCAATTTTACTAAAAATTGCTCCAGATTTGACCGATACACAATTAGATGATATTATAGAAATCGTTGCTACAACCAAAATAGCAGGTATTATTGCAGCTAATACTACAATTAATCGAGCTAACTTAAACACTTCGGATCAAGAAATCAAAGCTATCGGAAATGGTGGCTTGAGTGGTGCGCCTGTCAGAAAACGCTCAACAGAAGTCGTTAAATACTTAAAAGATAAATCTCCTGAACTCAAAATTATTGCCGTAGGAGGAATTGCTTCGGCAGCAGATGCTATCGAAAAAATCAATGCTGGTGCAGATTTGGTACAAGTTTATTCGGGATTAATCTATGAAGGACCAAGTTTGATTAAGCGAATTAATAAAGCATTGGTGAAATAAAATTTCGGGTTACGAGTTGCCAGTTGCAGGTTGGCTACCGCTATTAGTTTGGGCTGATAGCGGCAGCCAACTCCCAACTACTACTACTTTTCTTTCAATCGAATATCCATCATTTTCCAATAACGCAAAAACACGCTCCAAGCCGTCAACGAACTAATAATAAAACCAATTCGTCCATCTCTGATACCTCCTTTTAATATATAGTGTTTGAAAAAGCGAAAGCCAGGCTTAACCAACAAGTGAAACAAAGTCACTTTTGGCGTTTTTTTCATATAATCACGCGCTGCCCAGTTGGCATAGCGGTGCAATTTTTTGAGATACGCTTCCATTCCTTTGAAGGTGTCATGCGTTAATTTTTCTTTTAAAAAATCAACTTTCAAATCTTTTGTTAAGATTTCAGCATGAACATTCAATGGTTCATAACGGCAATCTTTTTTGAATAATCGAATCACTTTATCATTCTGAATGCCACTATATTTGACCTCTTCTCCCATAAAGAAATTCTGACGATATATCCAATAAGCATCAGATTGAGGGTTTTCAAGAATTTTCTGAATTTCGGCTTTCAATGCTGGTGTAACTCGTTCGTCTGCATCTACCAACAAAATCCAATCATGCGTTGCCTGAGGAATCGCCCAGTTTTTTTGACTAGCAGAATTCTCATATTCTCTTTGAATAATAAAATCCGTATGTTTTTGAGCAATTTCTAGTGATTTATCTGTACTAAACGAATCCACTACCATTATTTCATCCGCCCATTTGACAGATTCTAATACAGCATTCATGTGTATTTCTTCATTAAAACAAGGTATAATTGCCGTTATTTTCTCCATTATTTTTTATAAAAATTATTACTCAAAAATCAATAACTCCCAATTATCAATTCCCCCTAATCAACTGATTACTAAATCTTCTTTTGATATAAGTCATCGCTTTTTCTTCATTAGTTGAACGTTCATTCACTTTATCTACATAATAATAATGAGCGTATATTTGCGTCGGAGACAATTCTAATATAATATAACCATTATGGCTCAAATCCACATATTTCAAATGGCGATTAGCCTTTTTCATAGCAGCTTCGACTTCTTTCACTTTCTCTTCTGTTTCATAAGTTCCCAGATTAGAAGAAGTTATACTCGGTGTCGCAAACTCTACTGCGATTGTTCCATTAGAAGTTCTTGCATCATAAATCGCTGGATTACTAGGCACTTCAAAAGCATAAGAAGAATGAGAATCGCCCGAAACAAAAACCAACTCTTTTAAATTATTTGCCTTAAATGCCTCAATCAAACGTCTTTTTTCGGCAGGATAACCATCCCAAGTATCCATATTCAATCGAGATCCATAACCCAAAGGTTCAATCACCCAGTCCGAAAAAATTACTTGACTACCAATTATATTCCAATTCGTTTCAGAGGATTTTAGTCCATCAATTAACCAATCAAATTGCTCTTTTCCGAGCATCGCTCTATTTTCATCATTAAAAGTTGGTGATTCTGGACTTTCGACAGGTGGCGTTCTACCTTCCAATCGTTCATCCAACATCATTACAGTTGCCAAATCTCCAAATTTGAATTTTCGGTAATGATTATCATTTTCTCTAATCGGCAACCACTCATGAAACGCCTGTTTTGCGGCTTCCCTTCGATCTATATAATCACCTTCTCCTTCATTGTGATTCTGTCCTCCAGTGATGTGTGCATTATTTGCAATCTCGTGGTCATCCCAAATATTAATAAAAGGATGAACTTGATGCACGCGCTGCAAATCCGCATCCGAACGATATTGAGCATATCGAGTTCTATAATCTTTAAGTGTCAATAACTCCGTTTTAGGTAAGTGTTTTCTATCCAAAGTAGAGTCACCATAACCACCTTCTTCATATTCATAAATATAATCTCCCAAATGCAAGACAGCACTAATTCCGTCTTTTTCTGCCAATCGAGCAAAAGCATTATAATACCCCGCTTCGTAATTACTACAACTCACGACCGCCAATTTCAGGCTAGTTATATCTTCTTTAGGTGCAGTCAAAGTACGACCGACAGGCGAAACGTAACCACCAAATTCAAATTGATAATAATAAGTTGTATTGGGATTTAGTTCTTTCACATCCACTTTAACGGTGTAATCATGGCTTTCATTCGTAGAAGTTGTTCCTTTCTGAACTACTTTTTTCATATCTACATCAGTTGCCATTTTCCAATTAACCGATGCTTCTCCCAAACTATCGCCAGTTACTCGCGTCCAAATAATCACGGCATCAGTCAACGGATCTCCAGAAGCAACACCATGTTGAAAAGGGTCATTTGGCAGTTTTTCGCCACCGCTTTGGCAACCAATTACAACCATCAAAGTAAGCAAACAATAAAAATGAATGTATTTCATATCTTTTAATTAATTATTCAACCTACAAAAGGAATATTTGAACCACAAAGGAACAAAGAAAACAAAGTGTTTTTTGATTATAGCTTTTTTATAAAAAAGCAAAAAAACTCTGCAACTCTGCTTCTCCCGTCAACTCTGCGTGAAATAAGCCAAAACAAAAACTCTTAAAATCTCTGCGCCTCTGCGTCTCCGCGTGAAACAAACACCAAACTAGGCGACAACTTCACATCACCATTCTCAAATACTACCTTTTCTCGTTCAAAATACGCATTTCGCAACGCTTCCGCATTAGGAGCAGCAACTATTATAAAATCAGAAATTGGATAAAAATTAGAATTTTGTAACAATTGTAGCACCAAGTCATAACGCGGAGATTCTTCCAAAATAACCGCACAACCGCGTTGTTTCACTCCCAAAGGCAATTGATACTCCAATTCAAAACTTTCAAAAGGCATTCCTGGCAACTCCTTCCCTACTCTATAGCCTTCTTTTTTTAGAAATGTTAAAAATCTCGCCTTATCAATTTCAACAGTATTTTTATTAGAAGAAGACAATTCAATTTCATCTACTTTCCAGCTCGGCTCATAGTTATGAATAGCATCCAACATCTGCTGAACAATTGCCTCAACAGTAACACTCGCATCAATTTCAACAATATTATCGCCTCTTTTCTTAAGAAAATCAATTGCTTTTAAATATTTTTCACGTGTTTCTGATAGCTTCGTTTCAAACAACTCTTGCGGTAAATTTCGGTTGGCCATTCGTTCATAGCAAACTTCATTACTAACATTAAAAAAGAAAATAATATCTGGACGGCGTGCTTTTTCATTCAATGCCATAACAGATTCCAACCCAAAATCCAGACTCGTTTGATACACCAAAGAAGACAAATAATATCTATCACAAATCAAAATATTTGGCTGTTCAAATGCTTCTTTTGGCGAAAGCCACGGATTAATCACGCGCATATTATGGTCAAGGCGATTAGCCGCAAAAGCCAAAGCCAGCACTCTCGGGTCAAACTGCGTAATTTTTTTAGTTAAAATTTGACGAATATAAAGCCCACTTGTAGAACCATCATGCGGTTCAAATGAGTTTTTTATTTTATTAGAAAAAGTCCGTTCCAACGTCTGCGTCAATAAGCGCGAAGCTGTTGTTTTTCCTGAACCATCCAATCCTTCAATGACTATAAATAAAGATTTTTTTTGCATTTTTTTCTTGTGGTGATTGATAATTGGTGATTGGTGATTGGTGATTGGTGATTGGTGATTGGTTGCTCCGCTGTTTATGCTACTAATAGCGGAGCAACCAATCACCAATTAACCAATCACCAGTCACCAACCTCAACTCCTCGCTTCCCAAATTTTAATTAGTCTAATAATTGTCTCAACTGACTTTTCCATATCTTGAACCGATACGAACTCATGTTTAGAGTGAATGGCCTGCATTCCTGCAAACAAATTCGGGCAAGGTAAGCCCATATAAGACAAACGTGAACCATCCGTTCCTCCTCTAATCGGTCTAACAGTTGGCTCCATTCCACCTTCTCGAATAGCTTCCATAGCATATTCAGAAATTTGAGGATGCTGTTTGACAATATTATGCATATTGCGGTACTGCTCTATGATTTGAATGTCTGCCGAAGACTTCGGGTAATTCTTCATTACATCAGCGACGATAGCTCTTAACTTAGCTTGATTTTCTGCCAAACCTTCATCTGTAAAGCTGCGAATAATGAATTTTAAAGTCGCTTTTTCACCAACACTATCTAATGATGTTGGATGCAAAAAGCCTTCTCGACCAGAAGTCGTTTCTGGAGAAAGACTATCTTTTGGCAATGCAGATACAATATCACTCGCTATTTTAACCGCATTCTCAAGAATGTTTTTAGAATATCCTGGGTGAATCATTTTACCATGAATAGTAATCACCGCTGCATCTGCCGAGAAAGTTTCATTTTCAAAACTACCGCGCTTTCCTCCATCCAAAGTATAGCCAAAGTCAGCTCCTAATTTCTTCATATCTGCCTTATCTACACCTCGACCAATTTCTTCATCTGGTGTAAAAAGGATTTTAACTGTACCGTGTTTCACTTCGGGGTTAGTCATAAAATAATGTGCTGCATCCATTATTTCGGCCACTCCAGATTTGTCATCTGAGCCCAAAAGTGTCTTTCCACTTGCAGTTACAATGTCTTGGCCAATCAACTTTTCTAAGTATTTGTACTCACTTGATTGAATGACTTGTGTTGTATCGTCTGGCAATACAATATCAGAGCCATCGTAATTTTTATGAACAATTGGCTTGACATCCGTTCCACTACTATCTGGCGAAGTATCAACGTGTGAGCAGAAGCAAATCGTAGGAACTTGCTTATCTGTATTACTCGGAATAGTCGCATAAACGTAGCCCCATTCGTCCAAATGTGCATCCTCAATCCCCATTTCTAACAATTCTTCAACCAAAATTCGGCTTAGATTTTTTTGTTTTTCTGTCGAAGGAATAGTTGGAGAATTTGGATCAGATTGCGTATCTACTTGAACGTATTTCAAAAAACGCTCTAAAACGGTGTGTTGAATATTCATATTTTTTCATTTAGAACAGAGAGTAAAAGACCACGCTTTCAGCCTTTAAAGAAAAGAGATTCTTTTGATAGTTTGCTTTTAGTATCTGTTCGTTGTTTTTTATAATGTTGAATAGCTTTTTTATAAAAATCACTTAGAAAATGCAAGTGAATGATTTAATTTTAATTGAATAATTGACTATCTAATGTGTCATCTATGTTTTCCACGATTTCCTCATCAAATTCATCATTTAGTTTTTTATTGTATAAAAGGAAGACTAAAGAAGCTGCAAAAGTAAGGATAAAAGTAGTTCCTCCTATAAAAATCATACTATCATTTCTGTTCGGTCGTATAGTAGATATTAATAAAAAAAGCCAACCTAATACAAATACAAATAGAAATACAACAAAAAGGACTCTAGCCCATTTTTGTCTAAATATCAAACCTACTCCTATTGCTAAAACCGTACTTAATGCTAAAAAAGTCAATTGCCATTCTGTATTCAATACAAAATATTGACCTCTAATTTGTCTCATCAAATCTTGATAAAAGAAACTAAAAAACATAATATCCAATGCAATTATACTTGCACCAACCAATCGAGTAATAGGGTAATCATTTCTAAGCATAAGTTTGTTTTTTGAACCAAAAACACACGAAGTAAGTATTCGTGCATTCGTGGCGATTTCTTTTTTAAAATTGAAAATAACCACATTTCAAATAAGCACCTTCTGGGAAACCAATCGGATGGTCAACGTCGTGAGTTGTTCGTTCTAGTTCTTTATATTTTCTGTTACTTCGGTCTAAGGCTTCGATTGACACATCAAAAAAGTCCGTCGCGCTGACTCGACTCGAACAAGATGCTAATACTAAAATCCCATTTTGAGCTATCAAATTCGCACCCAATGCTGCCAATTGTCGATAATGATGCAAAGCCTTTGAGCGTTCCGTTTCACGTTTGGCAAATGAAGGCGGATCAATTACTACAATATCAAATTGCTTTTTTTGGTCAATTAACTCCTGCATTGCTTTGAAAGCATCCGCTACAATGATTTTGTGATTTGGTTTCTTAAGATTTAAAAGGGCATTTTGTTGCGCCACTTCTAAGGCTTGCGCGCTAATATCTAGGCTTGTAACTTCCTTCGCTCCTCCCGCCAAAGCATGTACAGAAAAACCTCCAGCATAAGAAAAGATATCCAAAACGGTTTTATTTTTTGAAATTTGACCAACTTTGCGGCGATTTTCACGATGGTCTAAGAAATACCCCGTTTTGTGACCATGAATAACATTTGCCGAAAACAAAACACCATGTTCTCTAAAAATCACTACTTCACTTTTCAATACTCCGTGAATGACTTGACCATCTGCGAGTCCATGTAATAGATCCGATTCTTTCTGAACATTTCGACTCAATCGAAGCACCAAGGTTTTGCAGCCTGTTTGTGCCAATAACAAAGGAAAAATAACCTTTATATAAGGTAACCAAATCAAAGAATATAACTTAACAACCAATACATCAGCATATACATCAGCGATAAAACTTGGTAAACCATCGTTTTCGCCATTAATCAAGCGATAGCTATTTGTATCCGTTTTGAGCAAGCTTTCACGCTTATCAAAAGCTGTTTTAATTTTTTCAGCAAACCAATTTTCGTCAATTTTTGCACCTTTATTAAACTGTATCACTTTAAGTCTAATAGGCGAAAATGGGTCGTATAAACCAATTGCGAGCAATTTATTTTTTTTATTATCATAAATAATCGATAAATCACCTGCCTGACCTTCGCCGCTTTGCTTCGTAATTCCTGCTTCAAATAGCCATGGATGCCCTTTACGAATAATTTTTTCGATGCTCGGTTTGACCTTTATCGCTAATCGATTCGGCGTTAAATCTGGGAAATTGGGTAACATATTCTTGTTTTAGACCTGTCTGCTATTTGGCAGAAAAGAGATTTTTAGACCGCGCTACGCGCTTAGAGAAAAGAGATGCTTTTATTAATCGCTAGTAAACGCATTATCAATTATCCACTTTCAATTGTCAATTCTTATTCGTGATGATAAGGTTCATTATTAAGAATGGTAAATGCTCGATATAATTGTTCTACAAAAAATAATCGAATCATTTGATGAGAAAAAGTCATTGATGATAAAGAAATTTTTGATTGACTTCTTTTATAAATAGCTTCTGAAAAACCATAAGCACCGCCTACCAAAAAAATCACTCGCTTATGACTTTGCATTTTATGCTTCTCAATATATTTTGAAAACTGAATGGATGAAAAAGTTTTACCTCTTTCGTCCAAAAGCACAAAATAATCGCCACCTTGCAATTTATTCAAAATTATCGCGCCTTCCTTCTCTTTAATCTGGTTTTCGGTTAATTTTTTTCTATTTTTTAAATCTGGAATCACTTGTATTTCAAATTTACAATAATGCCCTAAACGTTTTTTATACAAGTCAATTCCTTCTTTTAAATAGCCAAAACTCGTTTTACCAATAACCCAAAATTCAATTTTCATTTATTTTAATTTTTTCCCACAGAGTTGCACAGAGGTTTATTCCACAGAGTTACACGGAGGCGATTCTAATTATTCAGTCATTAAAACTCCTTGCGCCTCTGGGCCACAGCAGAACAACAAATCCAAAATACTTAAATTCGGAATAAAGCCGTGTTTATCCTCAAAAACTTGATTATACTTACTTAGTATAATGTTTTCATCCTCAAAATCCTTATTCGGTAAAATCATATTTCTACCATCTTCCGTATTTTCGGGTAGAGCCTTTTGGAAAGACTCAGAATAGCTAATTTTTAAATCTAATTGTAATAATTCAATCATTAACTCCATCAATTGCTTATTCAATTCAAATAAAGTGGCTGGCTGACTATCATAAATAGCCTTAATTTCGTCAGCATAATATTCATAGTAAGGCGCACGACCATAAGCTGACTTGATACTTCTCCAGTGTGAAACTTGCCACGGTTGCGAGTAGGTAATTTTGACTTCAGTTATATTTTGCCCCTGATTTTTACCTTTTCCTAGAGGTATGCTCAATTTCAAAATACCATTTGCAGACATCAAATGACAACGATTTCTATAAGTTCTTTTTCTATAATTCTCGTGTTGTTCTATGATAATCTCTTCATATTGCAACAACTTTGCAAAATATCCAACTGTCCCCAAATAAGGTAATTCTATCAATAACTTCTTCTTCATTTGCTATTTTTCTCTGTTTGGAGTTTTGTTTTATAAAGTGTTGATTACTTCATCAGCCAATCCTGTAATCTTTTTAATTTGCTCATCCGTAAAACCTTCATTTTTCATTTGAATCGCAACTTCTATTTTTCCTTCTATTCTTCCTTCAACTCTTCCTTCAACTCTTCCTTCAACTCTTCCTTCTGCCCTTGAAGTATCTACTACATTCTTTATATCTCTATAATACTTCAAACTTTCCTCGTAAGCTTCTCGTTCTTTTGGTGTAAATTTAGCTATTTCGGCTGTTTCAAATAACTTTTTAAATACTCTATCTTGTAGCTCTTTAGGTCGATCTTGCAATTCAGAAAGGTGTGTAAAAACATACATCCATTTATCAAAATGTGTTTCTAATTCATTCGCTTTCTTTTTGAATTTGGGCAATTCTATATATACAAACTTCAATTTATCATAAAAAACTTCGCATCGTTGATTCTTCAATTCAACTATGTGTAAAAACTCTTCTTCCTTTTTATGCTCATCAAAAATGAAATCTAATATTCCAACAGAGTAAACGGGAGTTAATCTATAATCCCATTGGTTTTTCTTCCCTTGCTCTTGAATTGGAAAAGAAGCATAATATAGACTTCGGTCTTTGAAGAAATTTTGTTTAGCTTTCTGCATTTCTACGATAAACTTCTCTCCTTTATCCCCAATACAGTATAAATCGAATATGGCTTTTCTATCCAATTCAGTCAAACCTTGCTTCTCCCCCGAAGAATAAGTTAAATCCTTTATCTTTCTATCAGGAAGAATTTGATTCAAAAAATCAATTAGTAATACTTTATTAGGTTCTGTTCCAAATAGCTTTTTAAAACCAAAATCAGTTAATGGATTGATATACCTTTCTTTTATTTGATTCATTTTATTTCTATTTAGTTTTTATTATCAAAAAATATCCAATACTCATTCATTGCTCAAAAAGTCCACTCACTGACAGAAATTAGACATTCAATCAATTGTCTTTGCTGATGTAGTATTTTAAGTTTATTTTTAAAAATCACTCAAAAATACTACAACTTTGTGGTAAAAAAAATGGTTTTCGTTATTACAAGAGACTAAAATAATCGAGATATTAGACTTTATTCTAAAATGGTTTTGTAATGAATGGAAATTTAGATTTTAAATCTAATCAAGGCGGTAAAAGCG
>CAKZLT010000693.1 GCA_937127195.1 uncultured Saprospiraceae bacterium | reverse complement strand
TCAACGACTTATAATGCACCGAATTTAGCTACAGGACTTTATCTTTTACGTTATACGATAGATGGTGAAGAACCTAAGTTGTTTAGAATTTATAAGGCGGCGAATTAGGCGTTTTATTTAAATAGATTTTGATGAAAACTGGCTGTGTCTTTCCGATACAGCCAGTTTTTTATTTTGAGAGATAATTTTGAAGAAATTTCTCTAAATTCTTCCCAAAATCTGAGCTTATTGATAAAGACGAAGTGATCCTCCAAGAAGAAGAAACCTATCATATCAATTCCTTAGGAATAAAAAAATCGGGTAACATCCAATTGATCACTACTTTGCTAAAGCTGTTGCCTTTGCTTTTTGTGATTGTGGTTGGAGCTTTCTATTTTGACACCGCTAATTTTCCATCTTTTAATGCTAAACCTTCTACGTCATTTGCAACAAAGAAGCACGGAACTAAATTCGTAGTATGCGCCGTATTTGGAGAACCGTCAGGGTTAATCATTGTGTCAGAATTACCGTGATCGGCAATGACTATTGCAGCGTAATTGTGTTTTTGGAGTGTTTTTGATAACTCGACCAAACAACTATCTACCTTTTCAACTGCTTTAACTGCAGCTTCAAAAATACCCGTGTGACCAACCATATCAGCATTGGCGTAATTTAAACAAATGAAGTCAGGCTGATTCGTCTCAATCGAATTGATAACGGCATCAGTGATACCTTGAGCACTCATTTCTGGTTGCAAATCATAGGTTGCGACCTTAGCAGAAGGGACAATAATACGTTCTTCATTTTCAAAAGCAGCTTCTCTACCGCCATTAAAAAAGAAAGTAACATGAGGATATTTTTCCGTTTCGGCTATTCTTAGTTGAGTTTTTCCAGCTTTTGCTAATACCTCACCGATAGTTTCCGTAATATCTTTCTTTTCAAAAAGAACGTGCATATTCTTGTATGCCTCGTTATATCGCGTCATAGTTACATAATGTAACGGTAGTGCCTTCATATCATATTCAGGCATATCAGTTTGAGTTAATACTTCGGTTATTTCGCGCGGTCGGTCAGTTCGGAAGTTGTAACAAATCACTACGTCGCCTTCCTGTATTGTCGTAATAGGTGCGCCTTCGTTATCCATTTTGATAATCGGCTCAATAAATTCATCCGTTTTACCAGAAGCATAAGCGGCTTTTACTGCGTCTGTGATGCTTGTAGTACCAGTTCCTGTACCTTTTACTAGCAAGTCATAAGCTAATTTTACACGTTCCCAGCGTTTGTCTCTATCCATCGCATAGTAGCGACCAACGACAGAAACAACCTCTGAATTTTTGCCTTCGATATGCTTTTCTAAATCTTTGATATAACCTAAACCACCCTTTGGGTCAGTATCTCTACCATCTGAAAATACATGAACATAAGCGTTTGGAACACCTTGCTCATCAGCAATATCACATAACGCCTTAATGTGGTTGATGTGAGAATGAACACCTCCATCTGATAATAAACCAATGAAATGAACGTTTTTAGAATGAGTCTTTGCGTGACTGAGTGCTTCAAGTAGCGTCTTATTAGTATGTAAAGCACGTTCTTTGATAGCTTTATTGATACGGGCAAGTTCTTGATATACAACACGCCCAGCACCAATATTTAAATGACCAAC
Source organism: uncultured Saprospiraceae bacterium (assembly GCA_937127195.1). Taxonomy (GTDB): domain Bacteria; phylum Bacteroidota; class Bacteroidia; order Chitinophagales; family Saprospiraceae; genus CAKZLL01. The sequence goes on along the minus strand of CAKZLT010000693.1, from coordinate 13,498 downwards.
TTCTGAATTACCCATTTGACCATCAGGTAAACCAACTTGTTCGCCGAAGGTAACTAATTCAGAATTTGGATAGTTTTTATACAAACTATCTACAAAAGGTGTATTGGCTTGAGCAATAGCACTAACTTTTGGATTTGGGCCATGTCCCCACCCATCCAAAATTAATAATATGACTTTTTGATAATCCATCGTTTTATTTTTTTTTTTTTGAAAAATGGAATGATAAATGATTTTCCAAAAAGATTTTTTACAAGTTTAATCTTTAAAAAAGGTAGATTAATCGAATAACCGCTTTTATTAGCTATGAAATCTACCTAATATATTCACAAAAGTAAAAATGTAATCATTAATTACTAACGAAATAAAAATGACAACTACCTATAAAAAATGCAAAAAATAGAAAATAGACTGTCACATATTAGAAAAATGCAACATTTTATTACTATCTTTCGTATAATTAAATTAAAGATGTTTACCTTTTTAAGGTTCGATTTATAAAGGAAGAGAAGAAGACATTTTTCAAATCAACTACGAGAGCTAAAATAACAATCATGAAAAAATTATTTTTTATATCTATATTAACTATATCATCTGTATTTACTTTTGCATCAACTATTCCGACGGGGCAAGTGTTTACCGAAATTGTTAGTGCTTTCAGAACTGGAAATGCTACGATTTTATCGGCACATTTTGATGAAAAGGTCGAAATTGCGGTTTTGGACAACGATGAAGTATATTCTAAATTGGATGCGGAAAAAGTGATGAAAAGCTTTTTTAGTGATTACAAACCATCTTCTTTTTCAAAAGAACATGAAGGTACTTCACCTTCTGGCGCAAATTATTTTATTGGAGTTTTGAAAACAACTAAAGGTACTTACCGTGTTTTTATTCATGCAAAACAAGTAGATGGTAAAAAAATCATTCAACAAATTCAGATTGAAGAAGAATAGAAAAATTTAATTATTTAATGAGAAAAAAGTCTTTTGAGTTCGCCTCGAAAGGCTTTTTTTTGTTATATAATAGCAAATTTCCGCTTGAGATAGTTCAATTGCTTTAGAAATTTGTAGAAAAACAGATTTTCTGAAAATCATAGTGAAACTCAAAATAATATGAATTATTTCCTACTCCCTAATTACAATTTAATTATAAAGATGAAAAAATAGAAGGTAGTTGAAAGCTGCTGAATTGTATTAGTGTAATAATAAGAAATGATAAGAATTTGAATTTTGATAATTATGGTTTTACCTTTGAGGTTGAATTATTAACTGATGCTACTAATAAAAGCACTTTTGCGTAACATCAGTTATTAAAATAAAAGAATATGACTTTTCAATATGACTCGGAAGAGTTACAACAGTTTATAGAGAGAGGATTTTATGAAGATGTCCGCGATGGCGACCATACTTCATTGGCTTGTATCCCTAGTGATAAGAGAGATAAAGCGCGTCTTTTGGTCAAGGATAAAGGAATATTGGCTGGTGTTGAAGTAGCAATACAGATTTTTAAGCATGCTGATCCAACTGCCAAAATTGATTTGTTTATAAAAGATGGAACTCCAGTGAAGTTTGGAGATATTGCGTTTACGGTAGAATGTAATGCTCAGGCGTTATTGCAAGCTGAACGTTTGGCATTGAATACGATGCAAAGAATGAGCGGAGTTGCTACAATGACACGAGAATATGTAGATACGGTGAAGGACTTACCAGTTCAAATTTTGGATACGCGAAAGACAACTCCTTTGTTTAGAATGTTGCAAAAATGGGCTGTTTTTATTGGAGGTGGCACGAATTACCGTTGGGGATTGTATGATTGGATTATGATAAAAGATAATCATATCGACGCAGCAGGTGGTGTGATTGAAGCGATTAACAGAGTAGAAGAATATAAGAAAAGTAAAGGCTTGTCATTGAATGTAACTGTTGAAGTGAGAGATATGGAAGAGTTGAATAAAGTACTTTCAGTCGGAAAAGTAACTCGAATTATGCTAGACAACTTCACCGCTAAAGAGCAAGTTAAAGCTGTTCAATTGATTGATCGTCGTTTTGAAGTGGAAGCTTCGGGAGGGATTACAATGGAGACACTTCGAGCTAAAGCTGAGACGGGAGTTGATTATATTTCGATTGGTGCATTAACACATTCGAACCCAAGTCTGGATTTGAGTTTGAAGATAATGAAAGATTAGTGTTAAGAAAAAAGCATCGAACAGTTAAAATGTTCGATGCTTATCTTTTTCCTACTTCCTTAATTGTTTAATTTAGACTACCGTCAGACTAAAGGCTAAAATGATGATTCCGCTCAAAGTCATCCAAAACCGATTGTCTTTATAAAAAGTAGGACCAGTTTCAGTCAAAACGCTAAGTAGCCCAATGGACATTAGTACAATTATAATCATAATTAATAACATATTCGTTCGTATTTCATTCGTTTAGTGTAAATATTATCTCTATACAACGGGTGAGTTGGAGGTAATTTTTTTATATTTATGGTAAATCAAATATCTTTCCATTATTCACAGATTATCGTGGTTTTTTATTTTTATTATTCTTAATGGAGATGTTTTTTGTTTAAAGACTTATTTATCAAGCTGATAGTAAATTTTCTTACAATAAATTTTTTATTATTATTGGGTATAACTTAGTTTTTTGCGATAAGCCAAAAACTGAATTATACTCTTATTTATTATTAGGCTTTATTCTGAAATGGTTTTGTAATGAGTGGAAATTACGTCATTACTTCTTCTCACATATTTAAGTTTTTGAAGCTGCATGAGCATCCAGAGGTTGAATAGCTGATATTTAGATTTTTTTGAATCCTAGAAGAAGGGGGTGTTTTGCTACAATCTATTTAATCTTCATCACTAAAAACTAAATGAAATATATGATTTTAGTATTAAAATAACCAATTAGACCACAATTATCATAAAAATCTTACATTGTTTTTATTAATTCGGCAAGAATATTGAAATGTATGTTGATCAGATAAAAAGCGTTTACGTTAAAGAGTAAATACAAAACTTTATCAGGTCAAAGTAAAATTGATTAAAATGAAACTACCTGTTACCATTGTACTAATGTTGTTAGTGCATTACTCCTACGCTTGTAGTTGTAGCCATTCAATGAGTGTTTTGAAAGCTTTTCAGGACTCAGATGTAATTATACAAGGTCGAGTTATTGATAAATCGATTATTCCTTTATCTCAAGCATTGAAAAAAAACGCACTTGAAGGAGCAATTCAAAATCCATTCAATAATAGTTCTGTTGAGGTTGCAAAAGTAGAAATTCGTATAATTCACTCATTTAAGGGAGTAGATAAGCCAACCGTTACTATTTTTACGCCAATTTCGGAAACAGTTTGTGGTTATTCTTCTTTTAAGAAAGGAGAGGAGTATATTATATATGCTACGGAGAACTGCTTTTTGTTGGATGAAAGTACTTCCGTTAATCTATCAAATACTTTTTGGACGAATCAATGTTCTCGTACCAATTTTTATAATAAAAGAGAAGTTGATGAATTAAATTTAGTATTGCAAACGGATAAAACATTTTATTATGATCATTTTAATCTAAAAGACCTTCAAGAAGTAACTTCTTATATAGAGGATAATGAATTAGATGTCAGTTGGGAACAAAATAACGACTTGCAGGCTGCGGAGCAATTGAATCATTATTTGTCGTTAATTGAATATGGATCTTATATGGATGTTGGGTTTTATTTTGATAAAAATGGTATAAAAAAAGCTAATTTTTATTTTAATGGAAAAATAACAACTGAGTTAGCTAAGAAAACATCACCGATTCAAGTTTATTATCAAAATATTAATTCTAAAGTGATGTTACAAGCGACAGTGAATAAAGACTTCTTTGAGTCGATGAAAATCTGTTATGCTAGTAATTATAATAGAATTATTTTGGCAAATTGGCAGAATGATCAAATAGATGGACATTATACGGAATATGATACGAATGGAATAGTTAGAGTAGAGGGAAAGTATGAACAAATCCCAACAAAACCACATCCTATTGATTATTCTGATTTGCCTTATTCTTTTTGGAGTAAGCGAGATACAAATTTGATTGTTTCTAAAAAATCAATTCGTACAGGAATTTGGCGATATTTTGATGGGGAAGGAGAACTTCAAAGCCAAGAAAAATTTTGATAAAAAGTCATTTGATTATCATTTATTAAGTAAAAAATGAAAGAGTTCACCTTTTTGTAAGGTGAGCTTTTTTTATGTTTTAATTTGAATTTTGCTGTAATTCAAAATAATATTTTTATATGAAGGATATTTTAATTGTAAACAGAATAATATTCTAATAGTTTGGATATGTATATTAAAATAACATATTATGAAAAAAAAATTGGCATCTTATGTGCCTATACAAGATTATAAAAGATACCAAACAAATAAACTACCTAGTAAAATGAAATCAATAATTCAAATTTTTAGTATTACAATTATCGCCATATTCATAGTATCATCTACTTATGCTCAATCTGAATTTACAAAAAGTGATAAGTTTGTAAATGAGAAAGGAGAGCTTATTGATGGAAACTTTACAGTTGAAAATAGAATTGATAATGAAAATGAAGTTGTTAAAAAGTTCTATTATGATAAAGAAGGGCGTTTAGCATTTCAGCGTAATTATGATTTTGAAGGGAATTTGATGTATGATATGGAGGGTGTAGCAATTTATGAATATCAAATAGATGGTAAAAATAATGTAACAGAAGAACGTTATTTTGATGAGCAAAAGTATTTTTATCAACCTAACCAGATAGGTGCAGCACTTATTAAACGTAAGTTTAATAGAGAAAGTCAATTGTTAGAAATTTCATTTTTTATAGATAACGAAACAAGTATTGAATATGGAACGGCTACTATCCAATATGAATATACAGAAAATGGTAGCTTGGCTTATGAAAGACACTTGGACGACAAAGGAAATTTAGTTGATTTTTGTGCGCCAATTGTTTTGATTGAATTTGATGGAAATAATCGAGTTGTTAAGCGTTCTTTTATGACTAGTAGTAAAGAGGTTTGTGGTCGCTTTATGGATGATGACGAAGATGAAGTTGCTGTTATTGAATATGAATATTTAAATGATACAGTTGTTCAAAAGGCTTATAATAAAGATGGAAAGTTACTAGAAACGATAGATGCTTAGTTATTATGAATGGTTTGTTTATTGGTTCAATTATAAAAAAGCTGCTTTACAATCTGTAAAGCAGCTTTTTTTATAATTAAACTGTGATGTACTTAAAAATCAGATGATTACTATTTCTTGCCTTTACTTTCTTCTAAGATTTTCAAATAGTCATTAACAACTTCATTTGGAATTGCCATAGAAAGATGATAATATTTGAGTTTCCACCCATCATTTGTTTTTAGAACAACACCTGTTGAGCGACAAACACCCATCCAGGTATCTAATAATTCGTCGAACCAAGCTATTTGCCCATCTTCCGAAAAAGTAATATTGCGCTCTTTAGGAGTGAAACTCCAAGCACTGTCGCGTTCAAAGAATTTTTTAGACCATTCTTTCAACTCATCTCTTAACCAACGTTCGCTTGCATCAGTCCCAATATAGATTGCATCTTTGGTCATTGACCCAAAAAAAACATCTTCATTTGCAGTTGCAGCGGCTTTATGCCAATCATCCATCAAAGTATTGATAAGTTGTTCTTTGGTTTCTTTACAATCTGAGCGACGGCGAGTATCTGTGATATTCATGATTTTCCAGCCATCTTCACTATTAAAAAACTGAAAAACATTCACGCCACAGTGAGAAAATTTATCATCTAAATAAAAAGAATACTCTGTCCAAACGGATGCTAGAAGCCCATCAATTTTGACATCATAGCTTGAAATTCGTTCATCCCAAATTTCTTTATGAGGTGTGCCGACAGCATTTAAGAATTTTTGGGGATTGTCCTTGACCATTCGATGTTCTTCTTTTTTCGTTTTAAAAATAGTAAACATTTGAATGCCATTCCCGAATGTACTACTAACCATCGAACTATCTCCAGCACGCATTCCATCAAACATCGTTTGAATGATTTGAATGATTGTATCCTTTTCTGTTGATTGAGCATGTATTGTCATTGTTAGAAATAAGAATAATAGAGGTAGAATTACTTTTTTCATAGTGTATGATTTTTTTATAAAAAAATTAGAAATGAATTTTCTGATATACTGTTTTCTATTGGTTCTATATGATTTTATGCGGTCATTCAAAATGTTATCTACTTAATCTAATTATTTCTAGTTTCTAGATTCTGCTACCGCTGTTTCGATTAACAGCGGTAGCAGAAACCAGAATCTAGAATCTAGAAACCATTTGAAAAGCGAAATTTTAGACAAACCACATAAAATTATAAAGAACCTTCCTATTCAATGATAGTAACTCTATTCTTTTTTTACGAAAAAATTCTATCATTTTTATAAAAAAGAAGACCATAAACAAAAAGCTACCCTCGAAGAACATCGAGAGTAGCTTTTATTTTAAAAGTTTTTATAAAAAACTTATTCTATAATCCAGAAACCATTATGGTTTTAGTAATGATTTGCTCATTTACTCTGATGCGCACTTGATAAAGACCTGCTGGCTTATCAATGAAATCAATAGCATACTTTTTAGCATCTATTCTTTCTTCTGCTTCAGAATAAACCAATTGACCAATAGAGTTGAAAATTTCAACTTGAACATCAGAAGCTTGGTTTAACTCTAAATCAATAGTAAATAATCCTTGTGTCGGGTTTGGATAGATATTAAATTTATCTAAACCAAATACATCATCTATTCCAACATTGAATACTGAAACAGAGCCAACTGCTGTACAACCGATAGCATCAGTTACCGTTACAGTATATGTTCCTGCTGTCAAGTTAGTAGCTGTAGCTGTCGTCTGAACAGGAGATGTACTCCAAGCATAAGTATATCCTGATGAACCACCTGTAGGAATGATAGTTGCGCTACCAGTACCAGAAGCTGGATCACTTAATACCATCATAGAATCTAATGTAATATCATTAGGTCCTATATTCAATTGTATCGGAATACGAGGAGAAGGACAGCCTAAGTAATTGATTTGAATATCATAGAAGAAGTAATAAAATCCACCCAAGTTATTCGTCGTACCAGGCATTCTTACTGTACCATCTTCAATGAATGGATAAGCAGTACTACCAAATCCATTTCTCCACATTAAGAAATCTCCATTAGTAGGTGTTGTTCCATCAGCATCAATGCTATAAGATTTACCTTGTTTTAAATCAACTTCAATTGGAATTGTTATTTTCCCTACAGTACCATCAGTATAAGGAACGTTAATGGTTTTAAGAATAGCTCCATTATCATCTTTTACATTAATAACAATATTAGCTGTTGTAGAAGCTGATGCTTGAGGCGAAAAGCTAGGATAAACAGTAACACTATCAATTGTAAAGTCAAATAAAGCATTAATTCTAAGACCATCAGCGAAGTAGTCATAGTATTCACCTGCACCACCTACTGTATCAATTCGTCCGATAGAAGTGTAGAATGGATTTCTACCTTCAATCCAGTAATCTGTTGTGTCAGAAAGTACTGGTGTAGTATAGGTTGTACCTGTATTAATGTAGTTACCACCATTTTCATCATTATACCAGAAATACTCAGTAGCATCTCCATTGATAGATAAATTAAATGATTGAGGTCCACAACTAGCAGTGTCTGTTGTAGTATTTGCTAGAGTACTTAGACCTGTTTTGATAACACTTGCAGACGTAGAGTCATTAGTGACATTAAAGTCAGCAGCATTATTAATATTAGTATAAGCTTTGAAATCAAAATTACCTCCTGTAGAGGTTGCAAACGGTCCAACAAGAACTGTTTTGTACGTTTCAGTAATAAATGGTACTGTAAATGTATCTGTAACAGTTTGAACGATACTACCACTATTACTCATTTCGACGGTTAATGAATAATTTAATTCATTAGTAAAACCACCATTATACATCGTAACAGATACAAATAAGTCATCATCGCCACAACCATTTTCTAAGTCATTAATAGAAACTGCTTGTAAATCATTAGGTACATTATCTTTCAATAAGAAATCGTCAATAGCCATATCAGATGAATTACCTCCATTGACACCTCTAAACCTAATACGAGCAATCTTATCTTTATAACCGCCAAGGTTTACAATTGCTTGATTCCAATTTGTCCCTTGATTACCAGCTTTTTGGAATACAGGAATCCAATTATCCATTCCTGTCGTATCAATTTGCATTTGTAAAGTTCCCATAGTATTTCCTAGCATGTGATACCAAAATCTAACTTGAGGAGAAAACATTCCATTCAAATCAAAACAAGGCGTTACCATCCAAGATTCATCACCATTACTACATCCTTCTGTATATATATATTTACCAGTAGCTGTACCAGTAGTATGGTCAGCAGCAGGACCTGTATTGCCAGTAGGTGTTCCATTATTGGAGATACTCCAGTCCATATCATCTCCTTCGGCTTTATTTTGCCATCCTGGAGAAGTGATTACGGTAGTATTGGCACAACTACCATTATTATTTGCTCCACATCCACCTGTACAGGTAGTCCATGCATCAAAGTTCTCAGTGTATGGGAAATTAGTAATAATACTAGCTCCATCATTTAATCCACTAAGTAAGATGTTATCATTTACAGGAAAAGCATCGCCACTAATAGTAGCAGTAGCTTGAAGGTTGAAATTACCTATGGCACTTAAATTTGCCGTCTGTGAAAATGTATGAACATAAGTTGCACCAGAAGCAATAGGACCAGCTACAACATCTGTAACAAGAGCTTGACCATTAACTAGTAAAGTCAAATTCGCGTTAACAGCAGGTGATGCACCGTTATTAGTGATCGTTACCTGTACCGTTTCAGTACTAGAAAAACCTTCACACCTTTCTATTATAGGTAAATCAAAACTTACAGGAGCCATGTCATTGGCAGGAGCTTCATCGATTTTGAAGTCATCAATAGCTATGTCAGATGTAAAAGCATTTCCTGTTATACCAACCATTCTGAACTTAACCACTTGACCAGCGTAAGAACCTAATGTAATATTAGCAGGATTCCATTGTGTTCCTTGATCACCTGTTTTAGACCAAATGTCAACCCATCCATTACCTGCATCAATTTGCATAGTAGCTGTTCCCATTGCAATACCAGACATGTGATACCAGAATATTAAATTTGGAGCAGTCAAAGGAGATAAGTCAAAACAAGGTGTTTCGAATTTAGCTTCTTGATTAAAACAAGAACTAGCTTCTATGTATAAGTAGTTACCTGTACCTGAAGTATTATCAGAAGTTGGACCTGTACCAACAGTAGGAGTGCCACCTGTTTGAACATTCCAATCTGTATCATCACCATCACCAATAGTGTTTAACCATTTAGGAGTAGTAAATGCTGTAAAGCAAGAACCATCAACACAGTTTGAGAAGTTACCATTACAAACGGTAAATGTATCAAAGTCTTGGACGTAAGGATAAGTATTAATAGGAGGAACACCAATTAGGAAAGTACTTGTATCATTGCTAACAAACTGGTCATTAGCAAATACAGCAGCTATTTGTAAGTTATGCTGTATCGGTGCAGATAAGTTTGCCGTAGCAGTGAATGTATAAGTTGCTGAAGAGTTCGGTAAGATTTCTCCGACCCAGTTTTCAGTAGCTACAAACGTTCCATTTGCCCATAGTGTCATAACTGGATTTTCTAAAGTATCTACACCTAAGTTTTCGACTTCTACAATTATAGTTTCAGAAGAGGTGAAAGAACACGCAGAATCAACAGGAGAAACTAAAACAGTTGGAGTACCATCAAAACTAAAGTTTTCTCTAACTAAGAAATCATCAATAGCTATATTGGAAGTATTATTAGCACCAGTTGGAATAGTACCAACTATTCTAAATCTAACAACCTTACTTCCATAAGGTGCTAAATCCACCTTCGCACGTTTCCAATTTATACCTTGATTTCCAATAGAAGTAAATATTGTTTGATAAACGCCAGAACCACTAGAATCTATCTGTAATTGGAAAGTACCCATTGAAGTACCAAACATGTGATACCATAAAGAAACTTCAGGATTAGGAATAACTGATAAGTCAAAACAAGGTGTTTCTGCAATAGCACTTGAAATACCATTACAAAAATCAGAATCTAATACTAAAAATCGACCATTACCAGAAGTGTGATCTGCATCAGGTCCTGTTACACCATTACCGTTTGGTAATAGTCCATCAGCTACATTCCAATCAATAGCATCACCACCGCCACTCTCTAGGTTTTTCCAACCAAAAGAATTAAATGCCGTTCCACAGATTGCATTTTGACAACTAGCTTGACAAATATCAAACGCATCAAAGTTTTCGATATAAGGGAAAACGTTCACTAAATCTTTAGATATAGTATAGCTAACAGTATCATTCGCGGTAGCAGCATCTCCTGAAATAGAGTGTGCACTAACCTGAACTGTATGAAAACCAGAAGCAAGTAAATTAGCTCCTGCTGTAAATTGGTAATTGGAAGTAGAGAATGCGGGAATTCCAACTACTGGAACCCAAAGCTCTGTGGAGACTAAAGCTCCATCTACCCAAAGTGTCATTTCAACAGAATCTTCGGTAACAGAACCAAAGTTAGTAACCGAAACACCAACAGGTTCAGATGCAGAAAAATCACATCCATTTAATGTAGGTGTTGTCAATGCAGTAACTCCTACATCGTAAGGAGGATAAAATACAAATTGTACATCGTCAAAGCCGACATACCATCCCCAATTACCATTATCATCATAAGAAAAACGGACTTGAACACTATCAGATAAATAAGGCGTAATATCTTGTGCAAATGAAGGATAATTACACCCCCATGTTCCACAATTACTCGTTCCAGATTCAGTCAATAGATTGACCCAAGTTTGAGTGGATTTGTCCCAAATGTCAACTGTAAAGCTCTCTGTTTGAAAATCTCGGAAATTATAAATAAATTCCAAATTTGCCGAAGGATAAGCTGTCATGTCAACAAATGGTGTTAATAATTCAGCTTTTGATGCTGTTGCACCACCTCCTAGACCGCCTCCGTAATCATCATCAAATAAAGCCATACAGGTGTTATTAAAGTTACCTGCATTTCCTGCATCTGGAGAGTTTTGCACAAAAAGCCAAGGATCATTTCCTGTTACTGTTGTACTTGTCCAACCTGTTGGCAATGCGCAGCCATCAAAGGTTTCGCCGAATACCACTGATTGTGCATTCGTCATACTAGCACACAATAAGACACCAATAGCTACTAGCAGTAATTGTCTCATCATAATTCTTTTAATTAAATCAAATAAATAGATATAAATAAATAAGTAGATTCTTTTCAATTTTACTAAGAATTTCTTGCAAAGTAAACACTTATTTTAAACCAACATAAATTTAACTGGATAAATCAAAAGCAATTGTAAAGTAATTGCTATAAATTTATTTTGACGGGTAAGATACGATAAAACAAATAAATTTGAACTTTTCAGATTGATTAATTTTATTTTGCCCCCCTATTTAGCAATCACCTTACATAAATATATTATTATCCAATATAGAAAAAAGGAAGAATTGCTTATTTTTAAATGAACTAAAAAAAAAAATACTAGTTTCCTCCTTTTTTGTATTTTTGAATAATACTTAAAAGCGTTATCAACCATTTAAAATCAATAATAACTATGTCGGAAGAAAGACCATGGCTAAAAAACTACCCTAAAGGTGTACCAGCTAATATTGATGCTGAAAAATTTCTTAATGTAGTAGAAATGCTAGAAGGATGCTTCAAGAAATATAATGACCTCGTTGCATTTTCTAATATGGGTAAAGATTTGACTTATGGTCAGTTAGATACATTGTCCAAGCAATTTGGGGCATACCTTATATATAGAGGTTTACAACCAGGCGATAAAATAGCCTTAATGATGCCTAATCTTCTTCAATATCCAATTGCTTTATTTGGAGCATTAAGGGCAGGAATTATAGTGGTCAATACTAATCCTCTATATACGCCAAGAGAAATGAAGCATCAATTTACGGATGCTGGTGTGAAAGCAATAGTAATTGCAGAAAACTATGCTGCTAATTTAGAAAAAATCATAGATACTACTTCTATAAAAACTGTTATTGTAACGCCTTTAGGCGAAATGTTGGGAGCTGTGAAAGGTCTTGTGACCAACCTTGTAGTGAAGTATGTCAAAAAAATGATTCCTAAATATGATTTAAAAAACATAGTTTCTTTTAAGCAAGCTCTTTCAGAGGGAAAAACGCAGGAACTGGACGTACATTATGGTCAACCAAATGATACCATATTAATACAATACACGGGAGGAACAACAGGAGTAGCTAAAGGTGCGGAATTAACGAACCGTAATTTGGTTTCTAATATGCAACAAGTAGGAGGTTTTTTGTTTCAATTCTTAGAAGAAGGAAAAGAAGTGGCTCTTTCTCCACTTCCAATGTATCACATCTTTGCATTTACAGTTCATGCACTAGCATTATTGAGTGTCGGGACTAAAAATGTATTGGTGACCAATCCAAGAGATTTACCTTCAGTAATAAAAGAATTTAATAAAAAAGAACCTATAACCTTAATGACTGGTGTGAATACGCTCTTTAATGCATTGACGAGCCATCCAGATTTTGCTACTGCTAATTTTGCATCACTCAAATTTGCCGTTGGGGGAGGAATGGCAGTGCAACGTCCTGTGGCAGAGCGATTTGAGAAGATAACGGGAGCAAAACTAATAGAAGGATACGGAATGACAGAATCTTCACCTGTTGCTAGTTGTAATCCAATAGATGGTACAGATAAAATAGGCTCGATTGGAATGCCATTACCTTCAACCGAATTAAGAATAATTGACGAAGATGGTAATGTATTAGCTCAAGGGCAAGTTGGAGAGATACAAATCAAAGGGCCTCAAGTTATGAAAGGCTATTATAATAGACCAGAAGCAACTGCCGAAACCATCAAAAATGGTTGGCTTTGTACTGGTGATATTGGACAAATGGACGAAAATGGGTTTTTCAAAATCGTTGACCGTAAGAAAGATATGATTTTGGTCTCTGGTTTTAATGTTTATCCAAATGAAATAGAAGAGGTTCTGGCAAGTCATCCAAAGATTTCAGAAGTAGCTGCAATTGGTGTTCCTGACCCAAAATCTACAGAAGCAGTAAAAGTATTTATTGTGAAATCAGATAAATCGCTTACAAAAGAGGAGGTTAAAGCTTTTTGTGCAGAGAATATGACAGGCTACAAAAAGCCAAAACATATCGCATTTCGAGAAGAATTACCTAAAACCAATGTAGGTAAAATTCTTAGACGTGCCTTGAAAGAAGAAGAAGCGAAGAAATAATTGAGAATTCTTTTAGTGAAGAAAAATAAATAAGTTGCACCATTATACAACTTTATTTTTTTATTTAAAAGTGCTTAAAAAATTAAGC